>JALORD010000103.1 GCA_025459145.1 Pirellulaceae bacterium
CCTCGAACCGATCGCGCACGAGGCCAATCGACGCCGCGTAGGTGTTCGGTTCGCCGAGCTGATATGGCGAGTCGCTGGCCCACATGCACCGCTCGGGGCCGAAGGCATCGAGCACGCGGCGGATCATCGGTACGAGGTCGTCATTCGGCGGGGCTTTCTTGCCCAGAGCGTAGAACGCCGACAGCTTGGCATGCGTACGTTTGTGTTTGGCCAGCCGACAAAGCTGGTCGACCTGCTCGTCGGCAATTTTGCCGTCGACGCCGATCCGGGCGAAGTGATCGATCACCACCGGCGTCTCGGGGAACTTCCCGCACATCGCGTCGACTGCCGGCAGGTCTTCGGGATTGATCAGGCAACTCATCGCCTGCCCTGTCTCCGCGCCGCACTTCCACATCGCCGCCATTCCGGGCCCCGTGAGCCAATCCTTCGTGCCGCGGATCCACGACGTGATGCGAAACGCCTTCACCTGCTGCGGCAGTAGCTCCTTCATCCGCACGTCCGGGTGGGCCGTGGTGTCGTCGACCATGCCGGTCACGGCAAATCGACCGGGGAACACCCGGGCGCAGTCGATCAAGTACGCGTTGTCCCAGCCGTGATAGATGTGATGCTGGATCAGCACGACGCGGCCCACTCCCTCGGGCTCGGCCACTTTGAACAGCTCCTCGGGCGTGAAGCTCGGCGGCGCGAGATCGGCCTTTGTCAACTTGCCGGCGAGCGGCCACTTCGCGGTATCGGGCGACCAGACGTGCGAATGGGCGTCGATGTGCTTGGTCGTGATATCGCCCGCCCCGCTTTCAGCAGCCGTGGCCAGCTCCGGCAAGCCTGCCGCGGCTGCCGCCAACCCCGTCGCCGCCAACATCTCCCGCCGCGAAATCGCATGCATGATCAAAAGCTCCCACAGTGATGTCGAATGTCTGTCTTCCCCTAGCCCGTGTCCCCAGCCCTGACCCCTCTTCTCACGCCAATTGCCCCCGCGCCGCCGCCAGCGTATTGACGAGCAGCATGGCAATCGTCATCGGCCCCACGCCGCGCGGGACCGGTGTGATCGCACTTGCGATCGGCTCCACCGCGGCAAAATCGACGTCGCCGCACAGCCCCTGTTCGGTCCGGTTGATCCCCACATCGATCACCACCGCGTCGGGTTTTACCATCTCGGCCGTGATGAACCGCGGTTTGCCAATCGCAGCGACGAGCACATCGGCCAGCCGGCAGATTGCTGGTAGATCGTGCGTCCGGCTGTGGCAAAGCGTCACCGTCGCGTTGCAGGCCTCAGGGCCCAGCGGCGAATCTTTCTGAGCGAACATCGCGGCCACCGGCTTGCCCACAATCTCGCTCCGCCCGACGACTACTACGTGTTTCCCAGCGACGGGAATGCCATAGCGATGTAGGATTTGCACACAGCCGTGTGGCGTACAGGGAAGATACCGCGGCCGCCCCTGGACCATCAGGCCGACATTCTCCGGATGAAAGCAATCGACGTCCTTGAGCGGATGCACAGCGTCGAGCACTTTCTGCTCGCGGATTTGCCGTGGCAGAGGAAGCTGTACCAGAATGCCGTTCACTTCGTCGTCGTGGTTGAGCCGTCCGATCAGGCTGAGCAGTTCGTCCTCGCTGGTCTCCGCTGGCAGGCGAACGAGTTCGCTGTCGATTCCCACCCGCTCGCAAGCCAGCCGCTTGTTCTTCACGTACACGCCGCTGGCGGGATCGTCGCCGACTAGGACCGCGGCCAGCTTGGGCTGTTGGCCGTTGTTCTCGAGAAAATCGGCCACCTGTTCGGCCAATTCGGCCTCGATCTGGGAGGCGAGTTGCTTGCCGTCAAGAATCTTCGCGGGCAATTTTCCAGTCCTGTCTCGAGGAGCGGCGGCCAAAGCCGAATTCTAGCGCCGCCGTTAGCGGGGCGATAGGGTTCGAGGGAGCGAGAAGTCGGAGTTCGGAAGTCGGGGTTGGCGTCAGACCAACGAGATTCGTACGGCACGTAAGGGGCAGAAAGGTCTGCGTGAATCCGTGACGTTGTACTATATTCCACGCCAAGGCCGGTCGGTCCCGCGAATCTTCGCTCGGTTTCGAACCATCGAATCTTGCTCACATCCATGGAACGTGCAACTCCGTCCGATCACCCCTCTTCGGCTGGCGAGTCAGCGATCCACCCGGCCAATGCTGGCGGCACGCTCGCAGGCACGGGCTTTCTGGCACTCCTATCGACGCAATTCCTGACGGCTCTAAACGACAACATCTTTCGCTGGCTGGTCATCGGCCTCAGCAAGCACCTGGTGCCGCCCGGGCAGGTGGGCAATGTCCTGATGGCCGGGACGGCGGCTTTCGTCCTGCCGTATCTCGTCCTGGCGGCACCGGCCGGCTACCTGGCAGACAAATACCGCAAACGATCAGTGATTGTCGGCTGCAAGATTGCCGAAATCGTGATCATGGTGCTCGGCGTGGTAGCGATCCTGAGCGGTTCGCTGGGACCCAGCGTTGTCCTGGGGCTGCTGTTCGCGGCGGTAGCCTTGATGGGGGCCCAGAGCGCGCTCTTCTCGCCCGCCCGCGCGGGAAGCATTCCGGAAGTTCTTCGCCCCGAGCTCATCAGCAAGGCAAACGGTCTCTTCAGCTTGGCAACGGTGATTTCCTCGGTCATCGGCATGGTGATCGGGAACAAACTGGCCGATGTGGTCGATCCGGGGCATACCCAGAGCATGGCCAATTGGTGGCTGGCCGCGGTCGTCCTGATCGGCGTCGCCGTTGTCGGCACGCTGACGAGCCTGCCGATTCCGGCGATGGCTGCGGGCGATCCAACACGCAAATTCCCTTGGGATGCCGCGCAACAAACCTGGCGCGACCTGCGCACGCTGGCCAGCAATCTGCCGCTGATGCGTGTCGCTCTCGGCGTGGCGTTTTTCTATGCCCTGGCTGCGCTGGCGCAGCTCAATATCGATCAATTGGCCGCCGAAGGATTTGGAAATAGCGCCGCCGTCGCCTCGGCCGATGGCGCCAGCCCGGGAGCGGCGGCTCGACCCGTTGCTGCTGTGGCGGCGAACGCTAACGCCAACGCCAACGCCGCCGACAGCCCCGCCGCACGTGCGACGACGAATATCGTCTCCGAATCCGCCAAGAGCCCGCTTCTCTTGGCGCTAATCGCCGGCGTCTGTGTGGGAAGCGTCCTGGCGGGGATCTGGTCGGGGGATCACGTTGAACTGGGAATCCTCCCGCTCGGGGCGTTCGGCGTGGCGCTCTTTTCGCTGCTGCTGTTTACGGTACCGGTCCAGATTTTCACACCTGGTGTGGCGGTGACCGGTGGCTTCATTTGGGCCAGTGTACTGCTCTTTATGTTGGGAGCCAGCGCGGGGCTATTCAGTGTGCCGCTCGAGGCCTACCTCCAACAACGCAGTCCGCGGGCCTCGCGTGGGTCGATCTTGGCGGCGGCCAATTTTCTCACCTTCAGCGCCATCTGCGGAGCCTCGTTTCTCTTTGCCGCGATGCGGATGCCGGTTGCCGACGGCGGTAACGACGAAACAATTGAATTGCTCTCACCGCAGCAGATTTTTCTCGTCACGGGGCTGCTGACCGTGCCGGTCTTTCTCTACATCATCTTCCTCCTGCCGCAGGCGTCGCTGCGGTTTCTGGTTTGGCTCCTCAGCCTGACGGTCTACCGCGTGCGGGTCTTTGGTCGCGAGAACTTGCCGCGAGAAGGAGGGGCTCTGCTGGTCCCCAACCATGTCACCTGGGTCGACGGTTTCCTGCTGATGCTCACCAGCAGCCGGCCGATTCGAATGGTCGCCTGGGCCGCCAATATCGAGCGGCGACCCTGGATCAAATGGCTCGCCCAGAAGTTCGACGTAATTCCGATCGATCCGACGAAGCCCAAGCTGATCGTGACGGCGCTGCGAACGGCTCGCGAGGCCCTGAAAGCGGGCGAGCTCGTCTGCATCTTTCCCGAAGGGGGCTTGACCCGCTCAGGCCAGGTGCAGGCCTTCAAACCTGGCATGATGAAGATCCTCGAAGGGACCGGAGCGCCCGTAATCCCCGTTTATCTCGCGGGACTCTGGGGGAGCATCTTCAGCTTCAAAGGGGAAAAGTTCTTCTGGAAATGGCCCGAGCGCATCCCGTATCCTATCTCGATTCACTTCGGGCCGGCCGTCGCCGAGCCCGAAGACCCGCACCAGATTCGGCAGGCGGTCCTGGCACTCGGGGCTGCAGCCACCAGGCAAACCACCCGCACCATGCTGACTGTCACTCGCTCGTTTATCCGCCAGTGCAAGGCCCGCAAGCGAATCTCGAAAGTCGCCGATTCGACCGGAGCTGATCTGACCGGCGGGGACACCCTGCTGCGGGCGCTCATCCTCCGCCGGCTCCTGCGGCGGCATGTCCTGGCGGATGACGAAAAAAACGTCGGCCTGCTCCTCCCGCCGACGGTCCCCGGCTTTTTGGCCAATATGGCTCTGGCCCTCGATCGCCGCGTGGCGGTAAACCTGAACTACACGGTCTCAAACGACGTGATGAATGCTTGCATCCGGATGGCAAAGATCCGGCACGTCATCACCAGCCGGAAGTTCATGGAGAAGATGGAATTTCAGCTCGATGCCGAAGTGGTCTATCTCGAGGACTTCAAGGAAAAGCCGACTGCGGCCGACAAAGGAATTGCCTGGTTTCAAAGCCACGTCGTTCCAGCCGGCGTGCTCGAGAACGCCCTCGGCCTCACAAAGGTCGATGTCGACGACGTCCTAACGATCATCTTCACCAGCGGTTCCACTGGCACGCCCAAGGGAGTAATGCTCACCTACGGCAACGTCGGTTCCAATGTGCAGGCGATCGATCAGGTCGTCCACCTTAAACCGAGCGACGTGCTGATCGGCATTTTGCCGTTCTTTCATTCGTTCGGTTACACCGTGACGCTGTGGGGCGCGGCAGGGCTCAACATCAAGGGGGCCTACCACTTCAGCCCGCTCGACGCCCGGCAAATCGGGAAGCTGGCCGAGAAGAACGGCGGAACGCTGCTCCTTTCGACGCCGACCTTCCTCCGCACTTACCTCCGCCGCTGCGAGGCCGAGGAGTTTAAGACGCTGGATGTTGTCGTCTGCGGGGCGGAGAAGCTGCCGCAGGATCTGGCGAACGAGTTTGAGAAAAAATTCGGCGTTCGGCCGGTCGAAGGCTACGGCACGACCGAACTTTCGCCCCTGGTGTCGGTCAACATTCCACCGAGCCGAAGCGTCGACAATTTTCAGGCCGATCGCCGCGAAGGCTCGGTCGGCAGGACGGTGCCCGGCGTGTCCGCCAAGGTGACCCACCTGGAAACGGGCGAGGAACTCAAGGCCGGCGAATCGGGCATGCTCTGGATCGGCGGGCCCAATGTAATGAAGGGATACCTCGATCAGCCGGAACTGACGGCACAGGTCGTCAAGGACGGCTGGTACCAGACCGGCGACGTTGCCTTTATCGACGACGAAGGGTTCATTCACATCACCGGCCGCGAGAGCCGCTTTTCCAAGATCGGCGGCGAGATGGTGCCGCACATTAAAATCGAGGAAGAGCTCGAAAAGCTCGTCGGCAGCACCGAGGACGGCCTCCCGCAGGTGGCGGTCACCGCCGTTCCCGACGACAAAAAGGGGGAACGGCTGATCGTCCTGCACACGAAGCTGTCGAAAACGGTCGACGAGCTGCGCAAAGGACTCGCGGAGGCCGGCCTCCCCAATCTCTTCATTCCGGGCCACGACGGCTTTATCGAAGTCGACAAGCTCCCCGTCCTCGGCACCGGCAAACTCGACCTCAAAGGAATCAAAGCGATGGCGATCGAGCGATGCAACTGAGTTCGCGAGTCAACCATTCTGGCAGAAGGACAACTTCATGAATCACGACTTTCCCGACGATGACGACGGCGATGCCCTCCGATTGCTGGCCGAATCCGGCTCGGACTTATCGCAGGAAATGGAGATCGACTTTGCGGTCGATATTCCCGACCAGCAGGCGGGCGAAGCGTTCGCCGCAGCTCTCGCGGGCATGGACTTCGAGATCGATATCGACTTTGACGAAGAGGACGAGTGCTGGACCTGTTACTGCACGCGTACGATGGTCCCGACGTACGAAGCCATCGTCGAGATTCAAGAGACACTGGAGCGGATCGGGCGTCCCTTCAACGCTAAGCCCGACGGCTGGGGGAGTTTTGGGAACGCCCCGGAATAAGTCGCTCGCTCCCACTCCGTAACTCGTGTCTACCGCCGTTGGCTCTCCCCTGGTGCCGGACGGCGGGGACGGTTAGCAGTGTGCGACGATATCAACAGCGAACATCCTCTCGCAGAGCCCACTTTGAGGGTTAGTTTGCTGCGCAGCTACTTCGACGATCGCACTTGCCACTCCAGTGGTGACTGGCCTAAGTTTGCGGGCCGACGAACCAGTCATAGCCCGCAGCAAGCAGCCGCAAATCCTGCTCCGCTCGTCCTGGTAGACCGTGACGATCGTTGATGTGGACCATACGCCGGGCGTCCTGGCACTGATCGAGAAGCACCTGACGAGGGCCGCGGTTCGGCTTTGGCCAAGCAACGTGGGAGGCGGAGTCGCCGAGATGTTACTGCCGAGAGAAACGCCTCCATGGCGGCGGAAGTGGCGTGGCACCTGCCGGGGACGCAGCTAATAGTGAAGCGACGGACGGGAACGCCCTGGCGGCGCGGGTGGCGACCGGCGCGAAAGTCGGCCGCCACCAGTGATGCGAACGCCAGCGGTCAACTACTGGCCTTCGAGATTGAAATCAAATGTCTCGGCCTTGGAACCGACTGTGGCCGTCAAGCCCGACGTATCGGCACTCGCATATTTTGCCGGCAGCAGGTTCTTCGTCGTGGGGGGAGGGGCGTCGGATGCGCCAGCGTAGTCAGCGGGCATTTCACCATCGGTTGAAACGGCCCCTCCACCGGCAGCCGTCCCCTGTCCGCCCCCTTCAATCTTCGTGATGCTCACTTTGTAGTCGCCAGGAATGGCACCATCGTCCTTCGCCCGGGTCGAGAGTACGTACTTGCCGGAGGCGTCGGTTGTTCCCACGGCGGTGGCCGTTTCGCCGGTCGTTTGCGTGGGCACAAACGAGACGATCGCTCCTTCGACCGGATTGCCGTTGTGCTTGACGACGCCGGAAACGGGAGAGGTGGAGGGCCCATCGCTATTGCATCCGGCAGCGCCCACAACGCCCAGCAGAGCAGCGCCCAGCACCAGTCGACGAATCATTGAAATGCTCATGAACTTTCTCAATCTTCGTGCGGAGAGTTAAACGAAGAGCACGGCCCCCGACGAGGCCGTGCTCCATGGATGAACTAAACAACAAGCTCACCGAGGCGACACTCAGTTCGACGGGGCGGTATCGCCGCCGTTTCGAGAACCCAAGGCGCCCCAGACACCGTAGTTCGACGGGCCGCTCAGCGGCTGTCGAACGGCCAGATTACCCGTGTTGATGTTGTTGTTGATGAAACGTACCGAACCGTCGCAGAACGACGCGTTTACGCCGCCCGGATGCCGGCTGGCCGGGGGAACGACCATGTGATTCTGGTCGCCCCAGTCGCCGCCGTCCGAGCAAGCCGAAGCATTCGGCGGCAGCACGGTGTTGAAACCGATATAAGCCACCTGCCCGTCGGACCATGAGATGCCGAATCGGCTCGAAACCGGCGTGCCTGCGACGAAGAATCGGCCGTCTGTCACCGTACGGCAGAGGGCGGGATTGGAAATCAGACCGCTGACCCGCGTGGCGACGCCAAGCACGTGTTCCAGTTCGCGAGCGCTACCTACGTTGCCGGGCGCCTGCTGCTTGTAGGTGCCGGGGATGTTCTGCATGCAGAGCCGCTCGCTGAAGGCGACGGTGTTGCTCGTGCCGTCGGTGATCGAGTGCATGCCGTAGCAGTTGGCGCTGACGCCGAACGGTCCACGGAATTGGCCGCCGATGCCGCCCGTGGCCCCTTCAACCTGATCGCCGACGCTGAAGGCGTAGCTATTGAACCGGCCTCGCTTGTTCGGGTAGCCGTCGTCCGAAGGGCAAAGCAGTGTGTCTGGCGAATCGTTCCAGCCGTCGTGCCTGCCACCTGTCGGCCAAGCACCCCAGGCCGTGGGTCCCATCGGCGGAACACTGATCGTTTGGTCTCCACCCGCAATGTTGTTGTACATTGCCGTCTGCTCGAAGAAGGGGAGCAGCGGGATAAAGCCGCTCAGACGATTTTGATTCGACGTGGCGGTCGTGCCACCGCCAGTTCCACCGCGGCGGAACACAAACACCTGATACGTATCGTGGTAATTGTGAAGCGCAATCGTCAGCTGCTTGAGCTGATTGTTGCACTGAGTGCGACGGGCTGCTTCGCGAGCAGCCTGAACGGCCGGCAGCAGCAGTGCTACCAGCACGCCGATGATGGCAATGACCACCAGCAGTTCGACGAGCGTAAACGCGGTCCTGCGCGCCCACGCTCTCCGGAGAGGAGAAAGAACCATGTGCATGTCCCCAAAACGAGAAAGAAACAAAGAATTAGACCACCGCCAAACAAAGGGCCGCTCGCACTCAATGTGCTCGCAGCGACCATTGGTCCCCGAGTCAAAACAATGCGACTACGAAGCTATATTCTGCCGACGGCGATAGCAAACATCAATCGCCGTAAAAGGCAAGAATTGCGGAAATCACAAAATCATCGAAACAGCTCTGTACGCGTGGTGAATATTTCGCCATTAATTCGATGAATAGTAATTCGTTGACCAATCTTTTATTCGCGAAGGCGCAAAGAGGTGGATGTACTGTGAGCCCGCGAATCGATCGATGTTGCTGCAACAACTGATTCGTGAAGGATGCATTTCTGCCTTGCCGCAAATCACTGTCAACGATCGGCGACCATCCACAAGCGGCCAGAGCACAGTTCCTCGAGGGGCGCAGACAAGCGTGGGCAAGCTTGGCCTGTCGCCACTCTTATTCAGGTGTGGCGGCACCGGGCGCGGGCGCATCAGGCGTGGGCACAGCAGGTGCCGTGGGGTCAACGGGCGCTTTGGCCGGGTTCTTTTTCCGGTACTCCGTCCACTTTTTGTGGACTTTTCCGCGCTCCTCGTCGTTCTCGAACCCGATCGCCCGCGGATTAAAAAAGAGTTGCTGTGGATCGGTGGTCAGAGGCTGCCCGTCGCGGGCAGGGAAGTAGTCTTTGACTTCCTGCTTGGTAAGCAGGACGGCAGTCGCTAGCGCTGCATCGCGAACCTGCACTTCGATCGTCACCTTCTTCTCGTTCTGCATTTTGGTGACGACCGACTGATCCTCGAGCAGCGACTCGACGAGCGGCAGGTGCGTGTCGCTCCCCAACTTGGCGACCGTCATCAGCGCATACTGCGACATGTAGGGAACTCGATTGACGGGGTTCTTGAGGATCTTCGTCGCTGGGACGAGTCCTTCCTCCATTTCATATTGGATGGACAGCATCATCGCCTGCGTCATCGCATAGTCCTCGCTGCGGCGAACGAGCGAGCCGATCATCTTGCGGGGAATCTCTTTCTTGTCCGGACTGCTGAGCACGTCGCGAATCACGGGCTGGCTGCAGAGATTGAACACCATCTGCATGGTTTGCGTTGACATGGTCACATCGTCTTCCGCCGCGACAAATAGCAGCGAGGCGGCTTGCCCGAAACTCAGTTGCGGCCGCCCGCCCGTTTGCATCGCCTGCTGCTGCTCGAGAGTCCGCTGGGCAAGCAATTCGCTCGCCGAGCGAGGTCCCTCTTCAATCGCCCGCAGCACCTCCGCATCCGCCCGCTGCATTTCGACAAACTGCTGCCTGGACCGCGAACTGTCGCCATAGACTTTTTGAAATCGATTCCAGCCCGGGAGCGGATATTCGTCGTCCGCCTCGTCGCCGCTTAAGAAGGATTCGAGCCGCCGCTGCAAATCCAATTCGCGAATGTGGCTCAGAATACGGAGCGCCCGGTAGCGAACCTCCCGATCGGGATGTTCCCCAGCTGCTTCGAGCGCCGTGAACGCCGGGAGACCAATTGCCGTCAGCTCCTCGCTGGCGGCTTCCCGCGCAGTAAAGTCCTCGCTGCCGAGCTGCGAAACCAGCATTGCAAGCCGCTCGGAATCAATCGGCGGCTTCCGCTTGTCCGTCTCGGCGGCAGCAAGTGAACCCAGAACCGCGAATACCGCCGCCAAGAGCGAAAACAGCCGCGAGCCAGTGGCCAGGAGGCTTGGGGACTTCATCGGGCAGCCCTTCCTTTGTCAGTTAAATCCAGCACCAGCGGTTCGCGGCATTCTTGCGTAGCCCCGCGGATCCGAGGCCCTCGCACCATGCCTGATTCTAGGCCGACGTGCTTGGCTCCGTCCATCATCTTGGGTCGCCATCGGGGGGAACACAACCGATCGCAGTCGAACCTCGATCGATGGACTCTTCGCTCGATTCTGACTTGCCACCCAAGACTCGTTCGCTTGGCTGGTCTGTGACGGACTGTCAAACAATGCCGTCGCGCCTGCCAATTGGAGTGCTAACCCCTTACTAGCAAAATACTTCGATCACATTAGCCGTTCTGAACCGTCACCTTGTTCCGCACTTGCAAGATTCACCCTGTGGCGGAGAATACTGGATTGACCCGCGCTCTCAGCCGACTCTCGCCCAGGCGTCCCCTCGCCCGAGGGGGCTGCCTTCTATGTGTTTTGGAGAGGTGACCCGCCTGTGGAACGTCGCTTTGTCATTTTTTTGGTGGTCACACTCCTGCTATGGACGGGCTACATCGGGCTGTCGATTTACCTGGCTCCACCGGCCGAAGAAGCCGTGGCGGAGAAAGCCGACGCGGATGATCCCGCGGCAGTCGACCCGGCTGCACCCGATGGCGATCCGGCTGCCGAAGCCAAGCCGGAAGAGAAGCCGGCCGGCGAGGTCGCGGCCGCCGACGATCCGGCTGCCAAGCGCGCACCGCGTAAGTGGCTGCAACTGGGCTCGCTCGATGCAACCAAGAGTGCCATGCTCGTAACGTTCGACTCCCGCGGCGGGGCGGTCGAGCGGGTGGAGCTGAGCCGCTACTTCGATGTATCCGATACAAGCGGGTATCTCGGACATTTGTCGCTCACGGAGTCCGATTCGGGCGGCGGCACCATCAACCTGGTCGGTCCCGGCACTCCCGCGGCGCTCGCCAAACCGGACGACCCATCGGCGGACCTCGGACTACAGTCGGGGGACGTCCTCCGGAGCGTCAACGGCCGGGAGCTTACGGACGTCACCGAGCTGGAATCGTTTCTTTCGCGCCAGACGATGCCGCGACAGCAGATCAAGTTGGTCGTTTCGCGACAAGGAAAACTGCTGACCTACACGGCCACGTTGTCGCGTCGCCCGCTGGCGGTCGTGCAGCCCGAGAATCACGTTTACCCGACCGACGATGGTGGGATGCAGATCCTGCCGCGCGATCCGCTCTCTCTGCTAGTAACGTTCGACACGATTGGCCCCCGAACGGCCAAGCCTGCGCTAGGAGAGATTCCCGGCCTGCCGCCGCTCTACACAAGCAACTGGGATCTCGACGAGGCGACGGACGACCACGTGCAGTTCAGCTTCACGCTGGGAGAGCCGGAGCTGAAGAGCATACGCCAGGAAGGTTCGCTCAAGCTGGTCAAGCGATTCACGCTCCCCAAGCGAGTCGCTACCTCCGATACGCCGGCCAAGGAATATCACGTCGATCTGCAGGTCGAGCTGCATAACCTGGGGACCGAAGAGCGCACGCTTGCGTACCGGATGCTCGGGCCGACGGGTTTGCCGCTCGAAGGATGGTGGTATTCGACGAAGCTGCATCCCGACTGGGGGTTCAAGGCAGCGGGCGCCCGCGACGTCGTTTGGAAGAACGAGCGAGGGCATCGACTCCTCGGAAATCCGATGATCGTAAGCGAGGCCAAGCGGCTTATCGCCGACGAAGAGCCGCCGGTCGTCGACCTCTTATATGGCGACAAGGCAGGGTCCCTCGACTACGCCGGCGTCGATACGCAGTTCTTCCTGTCGGCGATACTCCCCCAAGACAAAGCGGCCGATCAACCACTCAAGTTTTACCGGGCCGAAGCGCTCCCCGTGCAGGACGTGCTCGAAGTTCCCAAGAACCGGCTCCGGACGACCGATGTTTCCGTGCTGCTGGTCGGAGATCAGGCCAAACTCGCGGGGGGCGAAAAACTCGTCGACAACTACCAGGTGTTCTTTGGCCCGAAGGATCCACGAATCCTCGGCAATTATGGACTTGAGCAGACCATCGAGATGGGGTTCGAACTGTTTGCCTTTCCCGCACGAATGTTGCAGGGCGTGCTGACCTTCCTTTACAGCATCGTGCAGAACTACGGCCTGGCCATCATCCTGCTCACCGTTCTGGTCCGCAGCCTGATGGTGCCGATTTCGCTCAAGCAGGCCAAGAACGCGGCCATGATGCAGCAGCTCGCCCCCGAGGTGCAGAAGATCAAGGAGAAGTATCCCGACGACGCCCTGAAACAGCATGCCGCGGTCCAGGAGCTGTACAAGAAGCACAACTTCAACATGTTCAGCGGCTGTCTGCCTGTGTTTCTGCAGTTGCCGATTTTCATTGGGCTGTATCGCTGTCTGTCGGTCGATATCGACCTGCGCGATGCGCCGCTCTTTCCCGAGGGAATCGCCTGGGCATCGAACCTCGCGGGGCCCGACAAGTTGTTTCGTTGGGATAGCTGGATGCCGTCGTTCATCGCCGACGAAGCGGCCGGCTGGCTCGGCCCCTATTTCAACGTCTTTCCGCTGATCACCGTCACGCTGTTCCTGATCCAGCAGAAGCTGTTTACACCGCCGGCGACCGACGA
>JALORD010000104.1 GCA_025459145.1 Pirellulaceae bacterium
TTGGTCAGCACGCCCGTGTTGTAGGCCGCTTCGCCTTCTTGGGCCGTGAGTCCTTCGGGGAACGCGCCGGCGACGACCACGCGGTCTTCGACGTTCAGCACGCCGATCCGGGCCAGCTGCTCGACGACCGTCCGCCGCCGGGCCTGATCCAGTTCCGGCCGCGCGTTGTGCGGGCTCTGTTCAATGACGACCGGGAACGGCACGTGCTCGAGCCGCAGGGCCACCTGCTCCAAGTGCCGCTTGGCCCCCGGAGCCAGCTCCGCCGTGTTCCCGCGGAACTCGTGGTCGTAAAAGATGAAGTCGGCTGCCTCGGCGTTCGTCTGCTGCGTCTCCCAGAACGAATCGCTCACCTGGCCAATCGGAAACGGCCGATCGACCTGCGGCAAGTTCCCGCCCCGGCCGCCGGGTCCCCCCGGACCGCAGTCGTCGTTCCGCTGGCCGTGATGACAGCCGGCGAGGGCGGCCAGCAGACTGGCCAGCGTCAGAATCGTGATCTTTTTCATGGGTCCGCGTCCTGCGTATTTGTCATTGGTCACTTGTCATTTGTCACTTGCAGTCAGCCAATGACCAGTGACCAGTGACTCTCGTGTTACTGCCCGTGCCCAAACGGGCCGCTCATCATGGCCGGGCCGCCGTAACGCTTTCGCAGGCGGGGCCAGACCGTGCTGCGGTACTCCCGGCTGGGGTGCCCTTCCAGCTGTCCGTGCAGGAAGAACTCGCCGTTGGTCGGTTCGGTCACGTCGAAGCCCGGCAGCGGCGGCACTTCCTCGGGCTCCATCGGGTGCACGAGCTCCGGCGTCACCAGGATGATCAGCTCGGTCTCGCTCCGCGAAGCATCCCGCCGGCCGAAGATCTGGGCCAGGAACGGCAGGTTGCCGACGTTCGTCGCCTTGTAGCTGTCTTCGAGGAGGCCGGCGATCGCCAGCGTCTGCCCTTCCCGCATCTCGACCGTCGTCGTCGCCGACCGGACATTGAGTCCCGGCGTCCCGTTGACGGCGAGTTGGTTATTGATCTGGCTGAACTCGGGAGCGACCTGCAGCCGGACCCGGTCCTTGTCGAGCACCGTCGGCAGGAAGCTGATGATCGCTCCAAAGGCCCGGAAGTCGGTGGTGACGGCGTTGAGCCCCACGCTCCCCACGACCGTTGGCACGGCGAACTCGCCGCCCGCGACGAACGTGGCCGGCTTGCCGCTCAACGTGACCAGCGTCGGTTCGCTCAAGAGGCGAATCACCCCCCGCTGCTGCAGGTAGCGGATGCCAACGGTGGCGTCGTCCCCCGAGATGTCGGCGATCACCGACGTGCCGCCCCCGGTGGCGCTATTCCCCGCATTGAGGATCGAGGCCAGGAGGAGCTTGCTGCCATTGGCCGCATCGCCAAAGTTGATGTTCGTTTCGACGTCGACCCCAAAGCCGCGGGCGGCCGAGCGATTCAGTTCGGCGATCTTCACCCGCAGGGCGACCTGCTGCACGCCGGGAATCCGCAGCATGTTGACGATCTGGTAGGTCGGCTGATTGGCGAGTTCCCCCGCCGCGGCTGCGGGGATCACACCGCTGGCCGCCGCATCGCCGACCGCCAGCATCCCCAGGCCGCCGTTATTGTTATTGTTGTAACCCTGTCCCTGGGTGCGGACGATCGTCATGATCTGGGCCGCTTCCTCGGCATCGCGGGCCTGCCCTTTGACGAGCAGCTTGTCAGCCAGCACCACGAGACGGATCTTGCTGTCGGGGAACATCTCGTTCACGAGGTCCTCAAGCAGCTGGTACTTGTGCTGAACCTGCTCGACCAGGGCCGCATCGGGCTCGACCTTCACGAGGTAGGTCAGCGGCGGCTGGGCCGGGTCGTCGAACCAGAACGTGATGTGCGTCGAGCCCTGGCTGCGGCCGATGAGCGAGATTTCGCGAGGCGTGAACTGCACGATGTCGCAGACTCCTTCGTCGACGACGGCCGTGCGATAGATGTCGGTCTTCGTGCGCATCAAAAGCGAGCGGCGGACCCGTAGCGCGATCGTCCCCGATTCGGGAATCGCCTCGAACGGGCTGCCGGCCGGCAGCGGACTGGCGGCGACCCCTTCCGGAAGCGGCGCGGGAGCAGCAGGCTCGGCCGGCGGCTGCGCCGTGAACAGCTCGGCATCGTCGAGCGGACGGCGTTCGGTGGCGCGGGCCGGCGTTCGCGGCATGGGCTGGAGCTGCGGGCCGGTGCGAGGAGCCGTGGCACGCGGCGCTGCCTGCGTGAACTGGACCTGCTGGACGGCTGCGGGCTTGGTCTGGGGCGTCTCGGCGGCGGCGGGCGACGGCGCTTGGGGTTGACGAGCCGGCTTACTCGCTTCCAGCGCGGCCCGCACTTCCTGCATCCAGGCGGGCGGCGCGGCAGTGGTCACGGCTGGGGCGGCTGACGTCGGTGCACTTGTCTGGGCGGGTGTTGCCTTCGGCGGCGCGACGATCGGCGCAAGCGTTTCCGGCGCTTCGGCTTTCGGCAGAACAGGTGCCTGCGCGGCAACCGGCTTGGTCGTAGCAACCGGAGCCGCAGGAACCACAGCCGCCTTCTTGGTGGGCAGCGCCGTCGCTTCCCGCAGATCGGCGGACGAGATCACCTCGGCCAAGGGACGCGGCTGGGGGAGCGGCGCGGACTCGACGACCGGCGCGGCCTGTTTAGGCTCCCCAAGCGGTGCCGGCGGCGGCGCTTCCCGCTTCTCGCCCGGTCGGCGGGGCATGCTGGTAGCCGAGACGATCGGCGCGAGCGACTCCTCCGCGGCGGCCGGTTGGACGGGCTCCTTGGCTTTCGTTGTCGACGCGGGTGCAGTGGTTGTTGTCGACTGCGGCGCCAGCGGCAGCGGGACCGCTTCGATCAGCTTCGGTCCGGTGGTGGACGGAACTGCGGCCTCGGCCGCAGGCTGATACAGCGACGCATTCTTAAGTGGGCGGGCTTCGGCCGGCGTGAGGATCGCCGGCAAGGGTTCCGGTTCGACCGGTGCGGCAGCCGTGATCGCCGCCGGCACGAGCGGGTTGGCGATGGTCCGCGGAGCGGCCGTCGCCGCCGACTTCGCGTCCCAGTTGGCAGACGCTGCCGGTTCGACCTGATGATTCGCGGCGACGACCGTCTTCGCCGCAGCCGGCGATTGGGATTTGCTGGCCGCGGGCTGCGCTTGAGCAGCCGCCGGAGCGCCCGTGACGAACTGGTTGACGATCGTCTGCGGCTGCGGAAGGTAGGCCGGTGCCGGGGGAGGCGTGGACTCCTGCCCGTGCAGCAGTTGTCCCTGCAGCAGTTGCCCCGCGAAGAAGCTGGCGGCGCAGAGGCCCGCCGCAGCTAGCTGCCGGGCTCGCCGCCAAGCGGACAGGCGCAGGCGGGCCGCAGCCCGCCGACGAGACGGTTCCACCATCGTCGTTTCCCCCCTCGAACGTTTGCCGGCTGCGGAGTACGGCCGAAAAACCAGCCGCACCACCACGCGAGCCCAAGCGCACCGTGAGCCAATCCTCACGTCGCCCTCACCTAACCCATCGTCCCCCCAGCCAGCACAAATTGAGAAAATGTACCGATCCTCCGGCTTGGAGGCGTTATGCGGATCACGCCCAGTCTGTTGATCAGGTTGCATTTGGCAGCCTTAGAGTCGAGGCGACCGTTAAATTCGACTGGAAGCTCGGGGGACTCGCTGCCGATGAGCCCAGATAGCGAATATTTCAAGCCGCCAGGAAGGTTGCGCCATGTCCATAGACCGATTGAGTCGCCGACAGTGGAGCGGGGCTGTCGCGGGGTTGCTAGCGGGGCTGCCCCCCTTGTTTGCACAGGTAAACGGTTTGGCGGCCGAGCCGTCGTCGTTTCGAAGTGTCAAGGATGTCCGGCAGCGAATTCCCGACGAGCTCGACCGACCGGTGAACCGAGTCACGTCGTCGCACCGCGGCTGGGAAATTCGCGAAGATCAATACACGATCGCCGCCAACACGAGCCTCGCCGATGCCGAGTGGGCGGCGGCCGAAGTGGGGCGGGCCCGCGCGGAGATGGCGGCGCTGGCCGATCGCTTCACGCAGGTGCATCGTGCTGCCGACTTTGGATTGAACTCGCTGCAAGTCGTGATCGACGGCGAGCAGGCGCGCGAGCGGGACGCGCCGCCGACGACGCTGAATGTCGTGGGGATTCAAACGCAGGTTCTGATCAACGTGTCGCCGGGACAGCCGCGATTGGCCCAGCAGCGACTGCGGCTGCGGCAGGCGACGGCATTCTCGCTGCTGCATGCGGCCGAGCTCGACGCGACGCTGCCAGCGTGGGTGGTTCTGGGAATGGCCGGACATGTCGCGCGGGCCGGTGAACCGGATTCCGTGCCGCTGCCCGGCGAGTTTGCTCCGGCGGGGGTCTCCGTGGGGGGGGAGCAATGGCGATTTGCCCGCACGGCGGCAGATCGCCTGGCTGCGCCTCCCGAGGATCTCGACCGGGCGGCGCTCGCGGTGGAGTACCTGCTCACCGGGGACGACGCCGTCCATGCGGCGGCGCTCCTGTCCGCGATTCAAGCGACGAACGCCGGACAGCGCGGCCAGGCTTCCCGGCGAATCAATTCACCTCCGGGGAATGAAGGAGTCGGCGTGGATGAACCCGGCTCGGTCCTCGCCCAGCTGGCCAAGCAGGCTGAGCGGGAAGTTCCTGCCTGGCGGAAGGATCCGCTCCGCGGACAGCCGGAGTTTAAGCCAGAGGCGGGCGCCGATCCGGCACTGGTCGCCGCCGAGCGGGAGATGCTGGTCGTGCTGAAGCTATTGCGGCGATTGACGGCTGCAGCACCGAGCCGCACCGTCGCGAAGCGCGAGGAGCAAAGTTCGCGTGCACGCGCGGGGACAAGAATCGACGAGTTTTTGCAGCAATTGGCCACGGGCTCGCTGCCTGCACTCTCGACGCTCGATGCCGACGGACAGTTGCTCCTGTCGACCGATCGCCAGCGGATGCAAGCGCTGCTCGGCTGGAATGGCCAGAAGTACCGCGCGGCGCGGCAGATGCCGAGCGGGGCAAAGGCGACCGGCGGCGAAAGCCCCATGCCGCCGCAGCTCGAAACGCGGCTCCCCTCGGGCCAGGTCCTGATCGGCTGGCTGGCGGACAATCCAGAGAGCCCATTGCGGCCGCGGGCAAAGTTTGAAGTGGTCGCCAGCCGCAGCCGTTTGGCAGACCGCCGCGGGGGCGCGGCTCCCGCCGCTGGCGCGTCAACACCTGCGCCTAGCGCTCCATAGCCGGGGCGGCTTCGTCGAGCGGCAGGACATCGACCGCCACCCGCATGCGGTGGCTGCCGCCGCCGATCAGCACGCCTTTGATGGGGCAGACGTCGCTGTAGTCGCGTCCCCAGGCGAGCGTGATATGTTTGGTCCCGGGGATCTGGTTGTTCGTCGGATCGAAATCGACCCAGCCGATCTCGGGGCAGAACGCCGCCAACCAGGCGTGCGACGCATCGGCTCCGACCAGCCGCGGCTGACCCGGCGGCGGGGCAGTGAGTAAATAACCGCTGACGTATCGCGCCGGCAGTCCGAGCGAGCGGAGGCAGCTTATCTGCAGGTGGGCAAAATCCTGGCAGACGCCGCGCCTCGCCACAAGCACCTCGGCCACCGGAGTGTTCACGGTTGTGGCGGTCGGATCGTACCTGAAATCTTTGAAGATCCGCTGCGTCAGATCGAGCACTCCGGCAAGCCACGGCCGGCCCTGGGGAAACGAAGCGAGGGCGTATTCGCGCTGGGGGCGGCCGATCGGCACATGGGGCGATTCGTAGATGAATTGCCGCGCCTCGAGCCACCAGGGAGGCTGACCCAAGGCGAACCGATCGCGGATCTCTTCCCACGGCGGCGTCGCTTCCGGAGCGGGGACTTCCGGCGGCGCGACCTCCACCTGGCTGTGGGCGGTGACGCTTAGCCGGTCGTGTCCATCCTGAATCGAGAACGCACCGACGTGGTTGCCGAAGTAGTCGACGCGCCGATCGACGCGGGTCGGCTCAGGCCGAATCCGCAACTTGTGCGAGTGACACGTCTGCCGGCGGTGATCGCGCGGCTCCAGGCGCACCTCGTTCAGGCAGAGCGGCACCTGGTCGCTGTAGTTGTAGATCGTGGTGTGGGTGACTTTGTACTTCATGGCGTCATCCTGACGGCCGAATTTCGCCGATCTGGCGTACCGGGCCAGCATGGATCAGATAGTGCTTCGTTACCTCGTCCGAGAGGCGGCGGAGCTCGTCAGCCGTATGACCCAGCAGCTGATCGAGCTTCGTGCGCTGGCCGCTGGCGTCGACTTGGGCCAGGACCCCGACATCGGCCAGCCGCAGTTCGGTGAGCGTCGCCAGCGTGATTCGTTGCTCGCTCACCAAGAGGAGTTGCGAGGCGCCTCGGGGGAGCGCCTCGACATGCTCGTTGAGCGCCGCCACTTGAAAGGCAACCGAGCGGGGATTGGTTTCGTCGGTGAGCAAGAGATCAAGCAGCGGCGCGAGCTGCAGGTTCGTGAGGTATCGATTGCGATACGTCATTGAGCTGTCGGCGATTTCGAGCAGCGCCTCGAAAATGGGATCCTCGTCGGCCTCGGGAATGACGAGCGTGCCCTGCAAGAGTGCGAGGGCCTGCAGGGCGCGCTCCAGGCGGCGGCCCATATCAAGGAATCGCCAGCCGGGACCGCGGGTCATACTTTCGGTTCCCATGCCGGCAAAGGCCGACAGGTCGAGCACGAGCCGATTGAGGGCCGAGAGGACATCTCCCAGCGGGACTTCGGCATCAGCCGACAGGGGCGGGGCGAGTTCCAGGCGCAGGCCGTTCAGAATTCGCCAGCTATCGATCGAGATGCGGTCCCGCACGACGGCCGCGGCCCGATGCAGGGACGCAAGCATCGCCGCCAGGCTGCCGCTGCGCGTGGCGTCGAACACGAACGCGAGGAGTTCGCTTTCGAGCTGGTCAATTCGCTCGTCGGCAAACAGGACGGCGAACTCCGGTCGTACACGCCCTTGGCCGGACAGCGCCTGCAAGAGAGCGGTGATGCTCTGCGGGCTGCTGAGGGCTGTTTCGCTCGTCAGCCGGGCAATGATGCTGCGGACGAGGCGGGCCGCTCCTTCGGTTCGTTCCGCGTGACGGCCGAGCCAGTACAGATGGTCGGCGACGCGGCTGGGAAGGTCGCTCGTGCTTCGCTGCAAAACCACCGGCGTGCCGGCCGGGTGCAGGAGCGAGGCGGGCGAAATGGGCCCCTCGCTGAGCACCCAGACGTCTTTGCTGCCGTTGCCGCCGAGGGCCGAATCGCCCAGCGAATCTTCCTTGGCGGAAACGCGGGCCAGGCCGCCGGGCATCACCTGGTACTCGTCGCCGACGGCAAACGCGAACGTCCGCAAGGCGATGTGGCTGGGACGCAGTTCGCCGCTGTTCCAAGCCGGAGCGGTCGAGCCGGAAACGAGTTGCTGGGCGACGTAGTTCTGCGGTTCGGCGAGGATTCGATCGCGCAGTCCCTGGCGTTCGGCGGACGAGAGGTTGGCGCCGTAAACCGCTCCGACGCCCGGGCGGGGAAAGCTCGGCTTGATCACCAGTTCGTCGAAATTGGCGAGCACATGTTCCTTGGCCGCATCGTCGCCGCACCACCAGGTCGGCACCGACGGCAGGATCAGATCCTCGCGCAGAAAGTAGCGGGAGAGCGTCGGCAGGAAGGGAATGATCGCATGCGATTCGAGCAGGCTGCAGCCGAGCGCGTTGACGACGACAACGTTGCCGTTGCGAGCGGCGTGCGTCAGGCCTGAAATGCCGTGGGCCGAGTCGCGCGGCAATTCCAGCGGATCGCACTCCTCGTCGCGCACGCGGCGGAGGATCACATCGACGCGGACGAGGCCGCCCAGCGTTTTGAGGAACACGCAGTTGTCGCGAACCGTCAGGTCTCCCCCTTCGACCAGTCCGAAACCGAGGTACCGCGCGAGGTAAGCATCTTCGAAATAGGTCGGGCTGGTCGGCCCGGGACTTAAGAGAACGATGCGCGGCGTGCCGCGGGTGACGGCCAGTTCCTGCAGCGCTTCGCGGGCCGCGATGAAAAACTGCGCGAGCCGCTGTACCTGGCAATCGCGAAACACCTCGGGGAGCATCCGCGAAATGACAATGCGGTTCTCGATCGCGTAACCCGCGCCGCTGGGGCCGCGGGTCTTGTCGGCGACGACCACCCACTCGCCGTCGTTGTCGCGGGCCAGATGCCCGGCGTACAGATACAAATAGCGATTCCGGGGAACGCTCCAGCCGCAGCAGGGGCGGAGAAACCCCGGGTTCATAAACACGAGTTCCGGCGGCAACAGCCCCTCGGCGAGGAGTCGCTGCGGGCCGTAGAGATCGTTCAAGATCAGGTTGAGCAGCGTTGCCCGCTGGGCGAGTCCCCTACTGAGCCGGGGCCATTCGCCGGCCGGCATCAGCATCGGCAGCGGGTCGAGCTCCCAGGGGCGCGACATCCCTTCGGGATCGCCATGGACGTTGTAGGTAACGCCGTTTTCGCGAATCACGCGGCGGGCCTGCTCCCAGCGGGCGGCGAGGGTCGCGTGGTCGATCTCGCCGAGCGACTCGACCATCCCTCGCCAGGGCGGGCGCACCTGCCCCGCGGCATCGAGCATTTCGTCGACGCCACCGGCCGGCGGGCGGTAATCCGCCAGCAGGTGGCTAGCCCGAGGGGGGGGCGGTTCGGAGGAGGGAAGGGCCACACTCATCGCCGACGACATTCATCCCTGGATTGAGAGCACACAGAACATCCGATTCACTCAACGTCCGATTCCAAGATACCTGCGCCCGCGGAATGGGAACATGGCGAAGTGCGCGCATGTGCGGTTTGCCGCGCCGGACCAGCACGATAAGTCCGTCCGGCTAGGCCGATTGTTGCGTTTGCGCGAGGGGGGTAACGCCGCCCACCGGCGGAGTAAAGAACGTTTCGTCGAGGGCCAGCCCCACGTCGTTGAGCCGAATCTGAAACTGATCGATAAACTCGTGCAGTCCCTGCTGCATGATTTCGTCGATGCGGGCATAGTTCAGTTCCGAGCGCAGCCGGCCAAGTTTCTGTTCGGCCGAGGAGTAAATCCGCCCGCCGCGGTTGCCGGTGATCGCGGCCAGAGAATCCTCCGCCTCGATCAGGCAAAAGTGCATCGCCCGGGGAAATTCGCGGTCGAGAATCAGAAAGTCGGCCACCTGCGCCGGCGTAATGCGGCCGTGGACTTTACGGTACATCTCGAGGGCGCTCGCCGATTCGAGCAGCGCCGACCACTGGATCGTGTCGACCGCCAGCCCCACCTCGGCCACGCTGGGGAGGAGCGTGAAGTATTTCACGTCCAGGATTCGCGACGTCTTGTCGGCGCGTTCCAGGAGTCGGCCAATCTGGGAAAAGTGCCACGCTTCGCCGTGCGACATCGTGGCGGCGGTGATGCCGTCGATCAGGTGGCTGTGCAGGATCACCTGATGAAAAAAATCGAACGGGTTGTCGAGCACGTTCTGGTTGTGCGCCGCCGCCCGGACATTCAGAAAGAACTTATTGATCTCTTCCCACATCAGGGATGAAATCATCTCGCGGACCGTGCGGGCGTTCTCCCGCGCCGAGCGGAGGCACGAGAGAATCGAGTTGGGGTTTTCGCCGTCGAACGCCAGGAACTGGATGACCTTACGCTGATCCGGCTCGCCAAATCTCTCGGCAAAGAGATCCTGATCGCCCGTGGTATAGATGAGCGGCGCCCACTGGCCGGCCGTCCCCGGCCCCAGGTCGATCGCCAGGCGCAGGTTGACGTGAATGAAGCGGGCGACGTTTTCCGCCCGTTCGATGTACCGACTCATCCAAAAGATCGAATCTGCAACCCGGCTGAGCATGGTTCCCGTTGTCCGCCTTTCTGGTCTCCTGTCAGCACCGCACCGCCTATCCGCGCACTTTGCCTGGCAGTACTGCCGCATCCGGCCCCCGCAGGCCGCCCCTTGCCCGGGGCAGTGCGCCGCCGCGGCTAAACCGCTTGCCGCTGCGAGTTCATTCGTCCCTTATGCGAAAAGCCATTCCGCAAAACCCACGTATCCTTGCTGCCGCCTCCTTGCGACGAGTTCACGACCAGCGAGCCCTTGCGGAGGGCGACGCGGGTCAACCCGCCGGGAAGCACGTAGATTTCCTTGCCGTAGAGAATGTACGGCCGCAAGTCGACGTGCCGCCCTTCGAAGTGGTCCTCGACAATCGTTGGCACCCGCGAGAGCGATAGCATCGGCTGGGCGATGTAGTTCCGCGGGTTGGCCTGAATCAGTTCCTTGTAGCGTTCGCGCTCCTGGTGCGAGGCCTTGGGGCCTAGCAGGATGCCGTAGCCTCCCGATTCGTTGGCCGGTTTGATCACCAGTTTGTCGATATTCGCGAGGACGTGCTGGCACTGCTGCTCGTCGCCGCAGACGAACGACGGCACGTTCGGGAGGATCATGTCCTCCCCCAGGTAGTACTTGATGATCTGCGGGACGAAAGCGTACACCGCCTTGTCGTCGGCTACTCCCGTTCCTGGTGCGTTGGCGAGCGCGACTTTGCCGGCCCGATAGACATCCATCAGTCCCGGCACACCGAGGGCCGAATCGGCCCGGAATGTCTGGGGATCGAGAAATTCGTCGTCGATCCGGCGATAGATGACGTCGACCCGTTCCAGCCCCTTGGTGGTCCGCATCCAGACGAGGCCGCCGTCGACGACGAGGTCCGAACCCTGCACCAGTTCGACCCCCATTCGCTGCGCCAGAAAGCTGTGCTCGAAATAGGCGGAGTTAAAAATGCCCGGCGTCATGACGACGACGGTCGGGTCCGAGACTCCCTCGGGCGCAATGTGCATCAGCATTTCGAGCAGCTTGTCGGGGTAATCCTCGACCGGGAGGATCGAAAACCCGTCGAAACTTTGCGGAAACGTCCGCTTCATGATCTCGCGGTTTTCCAGGACGTACGACACGCCGCTGGGGCAGCGCAAATTGTCTTCCAGGACGTAAATCTGCCCGTCGCCATCGCGGACCAGATCGGTCCCCGTGATATGGCACCAGGTGCCACGCGGCGGGTTCATTCCCTGGCACGGCTTCAGGTAGTTCTTGGCCGAACTAATCAGCCACTCGGGAACCGCACCGTCGCTAACAATTTTGCGGTCGTGGTACAAATCGTCGATGAACAGATTCAGCGCGTGAATTCGCTGCTTGAGCCCCCGTTCGATGTGGTCCCATTCCGCGCCGTCGATGATCCGCGGCACAATGTCGAACGGCCAGATTTTCTCGGTTCCCGCCTCGTGCCCGTAGACGGCGAACGTGATCCCCATGTTGAGCAGGGCCATTTCGGCCGCTTTCTGACGCCGCTGCAGGTCTTCCATCGAAATGGTCTGCAGCCGGCGGACCAGCGGCTCTCCGCGGGAGCGGGGAGTGCCATCGGGGGCGAAAAGTTCGTCGTAAAATCCCTCGGTTTCGTAGGTTTGGAAGTCCATGCCTGGCCCCGTGGGAACGAACAATAAAGTGCCCAAAAACTATGCATCGGCAGGCGGATTAGGCGCAGACCATCGTAGCCTGACACAATCTACTGCCGATTGCTCTCGTGGGGCAACTTGTGTGCCGGACGTGCCGCGACGACTCCCCGCGGAAGTGTGCCCAGGGGGTGCGCGCCGCTGGCTCTGCCTCCTCACGTGCCCCCCAAGCGGCAACCCCTAGCGGCCAAGCATCACCGATCCCCGCACAGGCCGCAAGTAGCGTCAAGCGGTCCCCTCCAGCTTCCAATCGAGAGCCACATCGAGCGACATGGCCGAATGGGTGAGTGCGCCGACGCTGATTCGCTCGACCCCCGACTCGGCAATTGCCCGCACGGTCGAGAGATTCACGCCGCCGGAGGCTTCCAGTTCCGCGGACGAATTCGCCGCATCGCGCATCGCCACGGCTTGCCGCAGCTTGTCGGGGGTCATGTTGTCGAGCAGGACGATGTCCGGCCCCTGGGGAAGCACTTCGGACAGTTGGTCGAGTGAATCCACCTCAACTTCGACAATCATCCGCGCGGCCGATTCTGCCGGCAGGAATCCTTCGGCGGGAAGCGACTCCTGGACGAAACGCCGGGCCCGCTCGACCGCGGCAGCCGGCGTGTAGCCCTGCTCGCTGCCGGGCGTGGCGCCCGCTTGCCGGCCCAGCGCGAGATGGTTGTCCTTGATCAGGATCGCATCGAACAATCCCGTGCGATGGTTGCGCCCGCCGCCGCAGTGCACCGCGTACTTCTCGAGCCGCCGCCAGCCGGGCGTGGTCTTGCGGGTGTCGTAAATGTGCGCCTTCGTGCCGGCGATGGCGTCGACATATCGCCGCGTGAGCGTGGCGATTCCTGACAGCCGGCCGACAAGATTGAGGAGCGTTCGTTCGCTGGAGAGGAGATCGCGGGCCGAGCCTCGAATCGTGGCGATGACCGTGCCGGGGTCCACGGCAGCTCCGTCGCGAACCGCCGGGAGCCACTGGGCCTCGATCTCCATTTCGTCGAGCGCCGTGCGGGCCGCTTCGAGCCCCGCGATGACGCCCCCCTGCCGGGCGACGACTTCGGCCGCTGCGGCGATTCCCTCGGGAACGAGCGCCACGGTCGTCCAGTCGTAGCCTCGATCGAAATCTTCGGCGACCGCCAGCCGCACAATCCGGCGGCAATCCTCTTCGACCGAGGCGGACCACTCGAGCTGGGAAAAATCGCGTTGCATGGCGGTGCGAGCGGGAGTGAATTGGAATCGATTGAGGAGAGGGTCTAAATCATGCTAGCAGCCGATCACTTGCTCTTGGCAGGGCGGGTTGCGATCGGTACTCTTCGCGCCGGTAT
>JALORD010000517.1 GCA_025459145.1 Pirellulaceae bacterium
GCGCGATCGGCATAGAACTTGGCTTCCAGGGAATTCATCGCCGTCCTTTTCGTTTGCCTCCCGGTTTGCCGAACTTGCCGCGCGCTGACGGACGACCACCGGGCGGACGACCTCCGGGCGGTCCTGAGCGGGGCGGACCGGATCGCGGCGGTCCGGAACGTGCCGCACCGCCGGGCCCCCCGCGTTTGTCACCGCGCGGCTGGCCAGCATTGGGGCGTCCCGCGTTGGGTCGACCTTCGCTGGCCCGCCCTCCACTGGGGCGATCCCCACCGGGGCGTCCCATACTCGGCCGGCCGGTGCGCGGTTTTCCGGAACTGGGCCTTCCAGAGCTCGGTCTCCCCGCACTAGGCCTTCCTCCGCTCGGCCTTGACGCTCTGAATTTTCCGCGAGCGGGGCTCCCAGCTTCAGGCGACGGTCCCTCCGAGCGGCTCCTTCCGGGACGTTGCTTGCCGCGCCCCGGTTTTCCACCGCTGGGTCTTGCTCCGTCAGGCCTGCCGCTGCCAGGCTTGCCGCCGCGCCGTCCCGGCGGGCGCTCGGCTGCGTAGCGCGAAGTCTCGCCGCGCGGTGGGCGGCCAGCCGGCTTTCTGCCAGCTGGCCCCTTGCCACCAGAGCCCTTGTGATCGGGCCGTTTGCCGGCGGGTTGCAGCGGAGTTGCCGTCTCTTCGTCCTCCTCGTAGGCGAGGACCTCGCCCGGTCGATCCGAGGGATAGTCGCTCGACGAGATGGCCAACTCGTCGTCGTCTCCGTCGGGCCACTCCGCGGCGAGCGCTTCGTCGTCCAGATCGTCATCGTCTTGTCGGAAGGCAGTGCCTGCAGGGAGATCGCTAGCACTCAGCGTCTCGACCTGCTCGTCGTCGTCCGCATCGTCCTTGAGCAGATCGGCCAGCGTCAAAGGCTGAGCGAGCAAGGCCTGCTTTTGCACGTAAGGGGTTTCTACTCCCTCGCCGCCGACCGGCTTCACGCCGCCGGGCTTGGACGACTTCTTTTTCTTCGTCTTCGTCGCCTTGCGCTTCTCGCGGGCCAGGGCGAGCAAAGTCTCGATCTCGGCGGGGAGCAGCTTGCGCCACGCGCCCGGCTCGAGATCGCCGAGCTTGATCGAGCCGACGGCGATCCGCTTCAACCGGAGCACCTTGTGTCCCACCTTCGCCAGGACGCGGCGCAGTTCGCGGTTGCGACCTTCGTTGAGCACCATCAACAGGTCGGTGCTGCGGCCATGTTTTGACTTGACGGTGATCGACTGCACGCGACAGAATCCGTCGCTCAGGTAGACCCCTTTTTGCAGCTTCGCCAGATCCTCGGGCAGCGGCTGTCCCGCGACCCGCACCAGGTAGGTCTTTTCGACGCCGTATCGCGGGTGCGTGATTCGGTTGGCGAACTCGCCGTCGTTGGTGACCAGGATTAACCCTTCGCTCGCCCGGTCGAGCCTCCCCACAGCAAAGACCCGCTCGTCGGTCGGCACCAGATCGATCACCCGCGGCCGGCCGGTCGGGTCGTAATTGGTAGTGAGCACCCCCTCGGGCTTGTTGATCGCAAAGTACAGCCGTTTGGGTTGGCGGAGCGCCTCGCCGTCGACGCGAATTTCCTGCCGCAGCGGATCGACCTTGGTTCCCAGTTCGGTGACGACTTTACGATCGACCTCGACACGTCCCTCGCGAATGTACTCTTCGCAGTCCCGCCGGCTGCCGATGCCCGCCGCGGCCAGGACTTTTTGCAGCCGCTGGTCGGGACCCGCATCGGCCTCTCCACGGCCCTCGTCGCTACGGACGCCGCCTGGAGACCGTCCGCCGGAGCGGCCCGATCCGCGGGGAGGCCGCTGGGAAGACTTGGCGGATGGTTTGCGGCGGGGAGGGCGAGCCATGATGTCCTGCGCGGGCGGCGGCGTCAGCTAAACGGCATATCTTACCGCGAGGGCAGGATTTGGCGTATTGGGGGCCGCGCGGGCCAGCCTCGGTCGAAATGAATTGCTGTATCGCTTGTGCCAGCGATGCCGATATTTCGGGTGTCCGATGCCTCCCCCGAGTGCCGCTGCCGGCGAGTTCCTGGGGGAGTCTGCCGATCGGGCAAGTTCTGCGGCCTGCCGCCATCTACCCACCGCCACCCTTTTGTGCCTTGCGGGTCGCCCGCCGGGACTTGCTGCGAATCGAAGCGCGCTTTTCAAGGGCGTTTTCTGTGGCGAGTCTTGGCCCGCGCTTTCCCCGAGCGCTATTGGAGTCGTCCATGTCGCTACGTCTCAATCGTCGCCAATTCGGCCTGGGAACGCTTGCTCTCGGTGGTTCGCTGCTGGCCGGCCAGGCTCGCGGGGCAAGCCGAATCATGAAGCCGGTGGTGCCGGGAACCGGGATTCCCGTGGCCCGGTGCGGCGACGATTTTGAAGACGAAGAATGGACCTTCTATCCGCAGCATCCCAAAAGCAGCTGGAACATCGACGACAACATCCGCGCTCCCGGCGGGTTGACGAAGAACTACCAATGGGTTGAAGCGGCGAAGCGCGGCCAGCCCGACGTCGTCCGCCGCGTGCCGACGCCTCCCGGCGGACTCGAAGGGAGCAAAGGATCAATGGCGATCCAATCGCTCTATTCAGGCATTCCCGGCACACGGACGAACCAACAGCAACAGGACGATCTGTTGCACAACGGCGAACAGCTCGCGGGGCGGGCCTTGCCGGTCACCTGGTCGCCCAACTGCGTCTGCCGCGTGTTCATCGTGCCGCACACCCGCTGGGAAGAGCGGAACGGCGCGTCGTTCGGCTATCGGCTCGGCCTCGTCGGGTGGGGCAAAAAGAACAACGAAGAGTACTGGCCCGGCATGTTCTTCCACATGGAGCGGGGCCTGAAAGACAACGAGCGGACGTACGCCATTCGGGCCTGGATCCGGGCCGACGAACACGGCCGCGACCTCCCTTCGCTCACGTTCGAGCCCGAATCGTGGATGACGATGGGCATGTCGTGCACGCCCGACGGGGCCTGCCATTTCTTCCTGAAGGCGGGAATCGAGGACCTGGAAGAGAAGGACTGCGTGGGAAGCTATTTTTGCTACAACTACCGCGCTCACTCGTGGCAGTGCTTCTTCTACAACGTGATCAACATGGACGATGGCCGAAGCGTCGGCACACCTTGGATCATCGACGATGCGATGCTGTACTGTGCCACGCCCCCAGTCGCCAGCATCCGCGGCCCGCAAACCGCCACGGGCGGACAGCAGCCAACGACGCAGCGGTAAGTGAGTTCGAATCCGAAATTCGAAATCCGAAGCACGAAACAGGCACCGCCAGGGTCGGGAGTCCTTGGCGGGAGTTGGCCAGGTTGTCGTGCCTTCGCGCATTCCGCCAACGACTCCCGACCCCGAGCTCAACTCGAATCTCGGATTTCGTGCTTCCCCCTCGGGGCCTATCGCCCTACCCGAAACGGCGCGAGATCGATCTGCGGAGCGATGCCGCACAGAAGCTCGCTCATCACCATGGCTGTCGCGGGCGAGAGATACAGCCCGCTGCGGAAGTGGCCGGCGGCGAGATATGCGTTGGCGAGGCCTGGAATCGGTCCCAGGTACGGCAGCCCATCGAACGAACCAGGCCGCAGTCCGGCCCACGAGCGGACCAGCGGCGCCTCGCGCAGGCTCGGGATGAGCGACGTAGCCCACGCGGTCAGGTCTGCCAGCCCCTCGGCGGTCGTCCGCTTGTCGAAGTCGGCCTCTTCCTCGGTCGAACCGGCCAGAACATAGCCATCGTCCCGCGGCACGATGTACCGCGAACCTTCGTTGA
>JALORD010000518.1 GCA_025459145.1 Pirellulaceae bacterium
GCCGGTGCCGGTAATCGCCCAGCCGGCGAGCAGCATCCCCAGGTTGAGCCAGCCCATGAAGCCGTAGCGCCAGGCGAGCACGCCGCCGATGACCACGCCGACCAGCGGCAGGACGACCGCGGTGAGCATCGTCAGCTTGTGCGACCAGGGGGCCGGCGGAAACTCGGGCCGCCGGGAGGCAGCGTTCTGCGCAAGACGCCGCTCGATCGTCCGGCGAGCGGGGGACTTCGCCGGACGCTTGTTGCGCGGGAGAGCAAGCTTGTGAGTCACGGAGGAGCTTTGAGGTGGGCCAAGCACGGGGAGGGCCCGCTCGCCGAACCTTCGGCGAGCGTTATTGATAGCTTAGCGAGTCGACTAGTAGCGACCACCACGGCCGCCGCCGCCACCACCGCCGTAGCCGCCACCGCCTCCGCCGCCGTAACCACCACCGCCACCACCACCACCACCGCGGCCGCCGCGGCCACCACCGCCGCCGCCATATCCTCCACCGCCTCCGTACCCGCCTCCACCGCCGCCATATCCGCCACCGCCGCCACCGGGACGCGAGGTCCGCTCGCGGGCTTCATTCACCACCAGCGGCCGCCCGTTGCAATCGGCGCCATTGAGGGCGTTAATGGCCGGCTCCATATCGGCATCATTCGCCATTTGCACGAAACCAAAGCCGCGCGAGCGACCGGTATCGCGATCCATGATGACTTCCGCCGCGGCCACATCGCCATACGGCTTGAAGAGAGCCTCCAGATCCGAGGAGGAGTACGACCAGGGCAGATTGCCCACATAGATCCGCTTAACTGACATTCCCACAGGTCCTTACCGAAACTGAGACTGAAAACGTGCCCAACAATTGCCCGGCGACAATTCGCGGCGGGGCTGAAAACCTTTCGGACGCCAATCCTTCAGGAAGCGAATCCTGCAGAACCCGACTCCTTGAGGTCCCTGTCACTCTGTCGAACGATGACTGTCGTGGAAAAAACCAACCCAATCTCAGCGATCAGCAAAGGGACGCGAGCAGAAACCAGCCACTCTGCGCGAACTTCCGCCCACCTCTCGCGAAGTCGGCAACTGTTCACGACAGGAATATACCGGCGGCGCAATCGTAACAAAAGGGCGATTTGCGGGATTCCGCGAATATTTGCGGGCGCGAGCGATTCAAGACGCGGCGGTGGAGACCTGCGGTCGGCGAGAGCGGCGGGGTCAGAGCCCCGCGCCGAACACCCTGTTACCCGTCCTCCGCCCCTCACACAATAACCGTCGTCAGGGCCTGAAAATGCGGATGATTGCGGATCGGGTCGAAGTCGTGTTCGCTGTGCACGAGATCGCGGTATTCGGGATCGAGCTCGAACGCCTGCGAGAGGTACATCACCGCGTACTTCACGTTTCCCGCCAGGCTCCAGTAGCAGGCCAGGTTGTAGTGCAGGATGGCGTAAGCCGGATCGGATTCGAGCGCTTCTTCGAGCGTCTGAATCGCCAGATCGAGCCGGCGGCAGCGCTTGTAGCACCAGGCGAGCGACAGGCGGATGTGGACGTTCTGCTGCTCGATCTCGGCCGCTTCGCGCAAGGGAGGAACCGCTTCGATGTACCGCTTCATCGCCCGCAGGGCGGTCCCCCGCAGGAAGAGAATGTGCCCCTTGAGACCGCCCGGGTTGTCAATCCGGTCGAGTGTATCGAGCACCCGCTGCGCGACCCGATCGCGAATCTCGGGCTGACAGGGTAGACGATCCCCGAAGACCGTGATCAGGTCCAAGTATCCTTCGGCTTCCCGGAGGATCTGTTGTCGGCGGATGCGGTTCGGGTCAGACATGGCGAGCCACGATTCAGGGTACGGGCGTTGCCAGCGATTCCAGCGGGCCACGCCCGCTACTCTAATTCTAGTCGCTACAGGCCAAACGCCAAATCGGGGATGTGCCCCGAAACGCGGATTTCCCGATTCTTTCCCGCCCGGCGTCGGGCAAACCGGAAAGCGCAAAGCTTGACGGCTGTGGGGGACTCCTTGGGACCGGTCACCTCGGCGGCGGCGTGCACAGTTCGACGTAGTGCCCGTCTGGATCAACCACAAAGACCTGCTCGGCCCCGTCGGGCCGCAGTCGGCGGGGGTGAAATTGGGCCCCGCAAGCGGCCAGATGCCGTTCCCAGGCGTCCAGGTCGTCGACCAACAGCGCGTAGTGGTTCCCCCGATTGTGCGACACGACCGCTTGTTGTCGCTCGCCGATCAGGTGCAGTTCCTGGTGCGTACCGAGGCGAAACCAGGCGCCGGGAAAGCTGAACGCGGGGCGGGGAATCGGCTGAAGCTTCAGTACATCGCGATAGAAGGCCACCGACCGGTCGACATCGGCCACATGCAGGGCCACATGGTCAAGCTGGGAAATTTGCATCGCGGACGATTCTCGGTTATGCAGGGCGGGGGCGAGGATTGCTGGCATGAGCTTGCATCGTACCAAGGGCTCGCGGACGATTGGAACCGTGGCCGTGCTGCTGTTGAACGGCGGAGGCTGTGCAGCCGCAGGTAACGCTTCGCCGCCGGGCAGCCATCGCAATGTGTCCAGAATGCACCGTATCCAGAATGCACTGTGTCCAGAATTCAACCCAGAATGAGAACTGAGATGCGCTACACCAGAAGCCTGTGGGGAATGTTCATCGGCTGTGCGATTGCCAGCGGCATGGTGGGAGTTGGGCTCGTCGGCATTTCGTCCGTGGCCTCAGCCGCCGAGGCGTGGACCCAGTTCCGCGGGCCGGGCGGCCAGGGGGTCTCGACCGAGACGGGACTGCCGACCACCTGGAGCACGACCGAGAACGTCGCCTGGAAGACCGAGCTGCCGGGAGCCGGCACGTCGAGCCCGATCCTCGTCGGCGACAAGATCTACCTCACCTGCTTCAGCGGCTTTGGCGTTCCCGGCCAGCGGGGAGAGATGGACGACCTGAAGCGGCATCTGGTGTGCCTCGATCGGAAGAGCGGCCAGCTGCTGTGGAAGAACGAATTGCCGGCGAAGCTCCCCGAGCAGGAGCGGATTCGCGACGACCATGGCTACGCCTCGAGTACGCCCACCAGCGACGGCCAGCGGATCTACTGCTTCTTCGGCAAGTCGGGAGCGTATGCGTTCGACCTGGCCGGCAAGCAACTGTGGCAGGCGGATGTCGGCGATGGGCTCAATGGCTGGGGCTCGGCCGCTTCGCCCGTGCTGTATGAAAACCTGGTGCTGATCAATGCCAGCGTCGAGAGCGATTCGCTCGTGGCGCTCGACAAGGCGACCGGCAAAGAGGTGTGGCGAGCCCGCGGGATCAAGGAGTCATGGAACACGCCGGTCCTCGCCAAAACGGCCGATGGCCAGACCGAGCTGCTCGTGGCAATTGGCGGGAAGGTGCTCGGCCTCGATCCGAAAACGGGAAAGCAACTCTGGAGCTGCGAGACGCGGATTCCGTGGTATATGGTTCCCAGCACCGTCGTGGCCGACGGCGTTTCGTACTGGATCGGCGGCCGGTCGGGAGCGGCTTTCGCCGTGAAGCTCGGCGGCCGCGGCGATGTGAGCGACTCGCATCGCGTCTGGACCGGCACGACCAACTCGAACGTCCCCTCGCCGCTCGTCCACGAGGGGCACATGTACTGGGCCAGCGACAACCAGGGGATCGTGTACTGTGCCGACGCGGCGACCGGCGAAATCGTCTATCAGGAGCGGCTCCCCCGCGGCGACCAGATCTACGCTTCGCCGATCCTGGCCGACGGCAAGATCTACTACCTCACCCGCACGGGCAAAACGTT
>JALORD010000519.1 GCA_025459145.1 Pirellulaceae bacterium
GGATTGGTGCTCGACCGCGTGGCGTCGATGTCTTCGTAGAAGTAGTCGGCCCCGTAGGTGAGGACGCCAAGCCCTTCGTCCTGACGATCGCGGGCGAAGACGAAGCTCGCCCCCACCATGTCGTCGGTGAACTCGCCGTTATCCGTTCGCGTGGGAGATCGCAGTTCGCGCGTCCCCTCCTTGGTCAGCGAGTACGACGCGGTGAAGCTGAAGAGATCGAAGAAGGGGTTGATGTTGTCGGCGTAGCCCTGCCAGCGGATGTAGGCCAGATCGCGCTGCTGCGGATCGAAGAACGTCGGCCGGGCGGAGTTCGCCGGCGGGCCCAGGACGAACGGCTCGAACCGGTCGCTCCGCGGCAGGTCCTGCTGCTCGAAGTGCTGCAGGGCGATGGTCAGCATCTGGTTCTCGCCGATCATCCGGTTGTACTTCACGTCGCCGGAGTACTGCTCGTAGTTCGTGAATGGCTGGCGGCCGCGGTCGCCGCCAATCTCCAGATCGTCGTTGTCGAGATAGCTGGCTCCGGCAAACACGCCGCTGCCGCCGACCCACCCTTCTACATTGGCCCGGCTGTACGACCCCAGGTCGCTCGACGAGAAGTACTGCCGAAAGCCGCCGGCTGTGTAGTTGGCCCGATTGGGGTCGGCCCCGCGGGTAACAATGTTGATCACGCCGCCGATCGCGTCGCTGCCGTACAGTACCGATCCAGCCCCACGGATCACTTCGATTCGCTCGACCTGCCCAGGATCGACCGTGTTGAAGTACTGGTTCGGCCCGGCCCGCAACACGGCGTTGTTCTGGCGGACGCCATCGATGAGGACCAGGACCTGTTGCCCGGTTACGCCGCGGAGAAAGACTGACGCCTGGCCGCGGCCGGTCGCCTGCACAAGCACGCCCACTTCGTTCTGCAGCGCGCGGAACATGTCGGGCGCCATTTTCTCGCGCAAGAGCTCCTCGTCGACGATCGTGCTCATGTTCGACTGGTCAAACAGCGAACGCTCGCCGCGAATGGCGCTATTGAGGCCGCCGACATCCTGGGGCGAGCCGCCGAGAATTTGGTCGGCCAGCGACGGGAACGCGAGCGACTGGCCAAAGTCTCCGGTGGGATCGACAAAGTCGGTGGTTGTGGCCGCAACCGGCGGACGGACCTCGACTTCGGGCAGCGTCGCTTCGGGGACGACGGCCGACGGATCGACCGTCGGCTGTGCGGTCGTGCCGGGCTGATACAGCGCAGCGAACTCGTCGGCATTGGTCAGCGACACGACCACCGGCTCATCGGCCAGGGCCAGGGTGCCGCCGAGGAGCACGCCGCTGGCAAAAGCCGCCCGTAGCGGGGCCAAGAACGCACGCCGCAGCGACAACGAACGCAACCAACAAGAACGCAACATCGCAGGTTCCCCCCCTCCTTGCACCGCCTGCGACATGGCATGGGGCTAGTCCACCCGGTGCAAACCCTTGTCTGTCAAACCTATCGGAGGGTAGCGGCTGTGCCATGAATGCAAACCTTGCCGCCCGCAAGGATTAAACCTGTGGGGCAAGCGGGATGGCTAGTGGATCGGCGCGGGCGTCGATTTCCTGGCGCGGGTGTCGCGTGAGCCAACAGTTGGCCACGAAAAGGCGGGTGGTCCGCGATTTGCCCCTCCTAACGGGCTGCGCCAGCACTCGCCAGCTAGCTCCCGTCCGCGGAACCCCCTTGCTGCCACTCGCGATGAGCGCCACGCCGAATGAGGATGGACCCGACCACACGCCCGATGACTCGCAGACAGAAGGCGAACTCCCGACGCTCACCTATACGACGCACGACATCTTCCAAGGTCGCCGCGAGGTCTGGATCGAGCACGGCGGCGAGATGTACCGCCTGCGGATTACTTCGCGGGGACGGCTGATCCTGACCAAATAGCGGCGGGGGACTCGGCGCCCCGGGAGAAGGTCTACAGCCGGAAACGGATGGGCAGCGTCTCTTCCGTGGGCACCGCCTCGCCGCCGCGGCGGGCCGGGGCGCCGCGCCAAGTGCGGACGGCGGCGACTGCCTCGGCATCGAGCACGTCGTAGCCGCTCGAGCGCTCGACGGTGACTTTCGTCACGGCACCGTCCGCGCCGATCGACAGCCGGAGCAGGACCACGCCCTGCCAGCCTCGCTGCCGCGCGAGCAGCGGATAGTTGGGCGGCCGATTACCCGAGAAGTTCGGCGGAATGGTTTCGTCGCTTCCCACCGGCTGCGCGAGGGCGGCGACCGAAGTCGTAGCGACCTCGGGCAACGTCGAGGGCTGCCGGCTGGGCTTTGCTGCAGGAGCCGATTCGGGCGAACTCTCGGCCGGCGGCGAATCGCTCGCGGACGCGGCTCGCTCGACAGCCACGGCCAAGTCGCTGGGTTCGGCCGGCTCGGCAGGTTCGACAAGAGGCAGCGGAGGAAGCTCGCTGGCGGCGGCGGTCGAGAGCCGGCTCTGTTCGATGCGGGCCTCGGTGGGCCGAACTTCCACGGGTTCCGTGGGTACGATCTCAATCGGCGGTGCGGGAGTGGGCGCTGCGACGGCCCAGGCCGACTCGATCTGAATCACCTCGCGCTGCCCGGAAAATCGCGGGCTTTCGACCGGCAATTGCGACAGCCACCACGCCGACGCTCCGACCGCGGCTCCCCAGGCTGCCAGGTGTGCGCAGGCCGACCCGGCAAGCGACAAGATCGCCCAGCGTTGAGACCGTTGTGAGGCGCGGCGTCGGATCATTACTAGGCTAGTTTCGGCAGTCTGCGAGGTCGTTCCCCACCTGGGGAGGCAATCGGCGTGCCGCTCTCTCCATTAAAGTCGCCCACCGCAGGCAAGGGAATCACGACCGCGGCAGCCGGAGCGAAAAAATCGCCCCACCCGTAGGCGGCAGGTCGACCTGGATTGAGCCGCCGTGCAGCTCGGCGATGCGCCAGGCTTTGCAGAGCCCCAGGCCCAGGCCGCGCCCCGCTTCCCGGCCGCTGAAGAAGGGATCGAAGAGGTGCGGCAGGTGCTCGGCGGGAATGCCGGGGCCGGAGTCGGCAACCGATAGGACTGCGAAAGTCGGTTCCGCTCGTACGCCGATCTGGACCCGCCCGCCGACACGCAGCGCTTCGAGTGCGTTCTGTACGAGCGCTCGCAAGGCTACGCCGAGCTGCGTTGCATCGGCCTGGATCGCGAGCGGGCCGGCGGACGATTCCCGCACCAGCGTCGTCCCCTGCTCGACCGCCACGGGCTGCAGCTCAGCCGCAATCTGATCGGCGATTGGCACGAGATCGACAGCCGCCAGCACCGGCTCCGGCGGGCGGGCGTAAAGCATCAGGTCGGCAATCATCTCGTGGGCTCGGAAGGCCTGCTGGTTGATCGTCGCCAACTTGCGCCGCCGCTCGGGATCGCGTTCGTCGATTAAAAGCGTCTGGGCCCGCGAGGCGATGTTCGCCAGCGGATTGTTAATCTCGTGGCTCAGGCCGTAAGCGAACTGATAAAGGGCCTCGCGTTTGGCCGCTTCAACCGCCGCGGCAAACGCCGGATCGGCGGCGATTCGATCAGGCAGCGGTTGTTCCAGCGGCGGCGAGGGCTCGGTCATGGTGGGAATATCGTAGCGGAAAGATAGCAGCTGCGGATGAATGTAGAGCGGGCAATGAGAGTGCCGCAGATGAACGCAGAACACGCAGGTCGGCACCCCAATTGTGATTGATCTGCGTTCATCGGCGTTTATCTGTGCTCGTTTGCCACGCGCGCGGACAACGGAGGATGAACTGAGCGG
>JALORD010000520.1 GCA_025459145.1 Pirellulaceae bacterium
ACCGAGATCGAAAATAAAATCGCCGAGGCCGCCGGCTGAATGTTCATGCCGATTCGCGAGGTGGACGTATGAGTGGTGCTACGTCCATACGAGACTTTCTGGGCTGGCTGGCCACCATCGACAAGGATTAGAAGGCGACCGCCGAAGTGTGGGCAGGCACCAAAGAGTGAGTAGACAACCATTCAATATCACGCGAGTACGCCGACCTCTACGACGGCGTCGGCGCCCGTTTCAACCACTCTTCGCTCGTGAGCCAATGGCCTTCGGCGAAGAGGCGGATTTCTTTCGTGCTGCGGTCGACGATGCAGGGCACCTGTTGCGGCTCGTCGCCTTGACGGGTGACTTTGATGACGGCCAGGACGAACGATTCTTGCGGCTCTGGGGCGGAGGTCAGCCGACAGCGACGGGATGGGGCGCGGGGCGATGCGGGAATACAGCCGTCGGGGTGAGCTTTCCCATTGTTTCCACGGGCGGAGGTATTCGCCCGTGAGGGCTGTAAGCCGCTCGTGGGCTTCGTCCGGAGACAAAAGCGAGCGCGCCTGTTCGCGCGGGATTCCAGATGTCGCCACGGAGTGAACCGCGACCGCCGAACTTCGCGAGCGAGTCACGGATGGGTCATTCGTTGGCGCGCCGTGCAAGACGGCGAGCAGTCCGACGAACGCGGCTAGAGAGCAAACAGCGGGGATCGTAACCGATCGGTTCATGACAGTGCTCCTGCGGCGGGCGAATGGGTCTCGATCGAGGCCGGGGATTCGCGCCGCATGCGATAGAGAAACGATTCCGCGAGCCACACGCTCGCAGCGATGCTAAGCCAGAGGGAAGCGATGTAGTTCGTGCCGTCGTCGAGTCCAGCCGCGAACAGAGCAATCTGAATCACACGAAAAGCGGGTGCCGACAGCGCCCAGCAGAACGAGCGGACCATCGCCCGGATGTGGCCGGGCAGGTCGCCGCGGCGAATGGCCCGGTAGCCCGTCCAGGTCGTCTGCCACCACAGGGCCCCCGCCACGAGAAAGCCGGCCGTGCCCCATAGGCCACCTTTGGCGACGAGGGCCAGCGCCAGGCCCGTCGGAGCCGCCATCCACAGGACGGCATTCAGGTAGAGATAACCCAGCCGGCGATGCCACGCGGGATGACGCCGCGTCCAGGCCGGGAACATGAGCGGCGTTCCCGCCGCCAGGGCGAGCGACGCCCCGACCAGGTGAAAGTAGAACGCCGCCAGCCACCACGGCTCATGCGCCCAATGGCCCTTCTCCAGCAAGAATTGCGGCGCCTGCCCGCTGCTGAAATAGATCGAGTTATTCAGCAGGATCCCGGCCGACGCGGCGATCGTCGCCGCCGACCAGAACCAGGCTCCCGGCCACTTCGCAAAGATGATCACAGCACACCTCCCGTACAAATCGCCTCCGCGAATAGTACGGGAAATCGTCTGCTGATTACGTCACAGGTGCGCAACAAGCGTGTGGCTGGCGAGGCTAGTTCTTGAGCGCCGCCAGCCCTTCGGCCAGGGCATCGCGCACGAACTCAGCCGACTCGGTGCCGACCGAAAGGCGAATCGTGCCGCCGGTGATGCCAAGGGCGGCTCGCTGCTCGGGCGTGTAGCCGCGATGGCTCGTCGTCTCGGGATGGCTGAGCGTCGTCGAGAGCTCGCCGAGCGAGGGGCAAAAGGGAATGTTCTTCGCCGCGACGATGAACTGGTCCGCCGCGGGCCGGCCGCCGGCGAGTGTGAACGTGACGATCGTGCCGAACCGGCCGCCGAATTGCCGCGCGGCCAGTTCGTGCTGCGCGTGTGTGGCGAGCCCCGGATAGTGGACGTGCGCGACAGTCGCGGACTGCGACTGGAGAAACTCCGCCGCGGCCAGGCCGTTATCGCAGGCCCGCTCGATCCGCAGCGGGGCCGTCGACAGCCCGCGATCGGCGAGCCAGCAGTCAAACGGACTGCTGGCCAGCCCAAACGCCGAGATCACCTGCGGCACGCGCGGCCAGACCGCGGCGGTCCCCGCGAGCAGTCCGAGGATCACGTCGCTGTGGCCGTTCATCGTCTTCGTCAGGCTTTCCATCACCAGGTCCGCCCCGAGCGCGAGCGGTCGGCAGAGAATCGGCGAGGCGAACGTGTTGTCGACCAGCAGCACTGCTCCGCCGTGGTGGGCGATCTCGGCCAGCGCCGCGATATCGGCCACTTCGAGCAGCGGATTGGCGATCGTCTCGGCCAACAGCAGCTTCGTGTTCGGACGGATCGCGGCAGCGGTCGCCGCGAGATCGGTCGTCTCGACGGTCGACATTTCGATTCCCAAACGGGCCGCTTCGACGCCGAACAGCTGGTGCGACTTGCCGTACAGCCGGCTGCCGAGGAGCGCATGGTCGCCGGACTGCAGTTGCGACAGCATCGCGACGGCGAGGGCCCCCATGCCGGTGGCGGTGACAGCCGCGTGGTCGGCCTCGTGCAGCAGACGGCACTTTTCAGCCAGCAAATACGCGTTCGGATGGCCATCGCGCTGGTAGACATAGCCTGGCAGCCGGCCGGCCAGCATGTCGTCGGCTTGCTGCGGACTTTCGCATTGCCAGACCGACGTCGGCCAGATCGGCGGCGCATGCGGCGTGGTGGCTAGCGGCGGCAGGGGCAAAGGCTGCGGGCAGAGATCATCGGGACGAGGCATGGGCAAAAGTCGAAAGTCGAAGGTCGATCGTCGAAGTCGTCCCACTATCCTACCAACTGACCACAGGCAACTGACAACTGACCAATAGAGTTCGAACTACGGCCGCCGTTCGGCTATTCTGGAAGCATGAGAAACCTCCGTCGCCGAGAGTTTGTCGCCATGGCCCTGGGGAGTGCGTCCGGTGCGCTCGCCGCGTGTCTCGCGCCGAGCGCTCGCGCTGCACCGTTTGTCCCGCCGCGCGATCCGCAGACCGTCGCGTTCGCTCCGGGCGGGACGATGGTTGCCACGGGCTGTTCGGGGCTCTCCGACGAAACGTTTCCGCCGCGGCCGCATCCGGACGTTCGCAAGTGCGGCGTGATCGCCGTCTGGGATGTCGCCAGCGGCAAGCGGCTCTTCCGCTGGGAGACGTTCGGCGACCTTACGCAGCTCGCGTTTTCGCCCGATGGAGCGCTGCTGGCCTCGGCCCGCCGGTTTACCACAGGCGACGGCCTCGCGCTCGACGAGGTGCGGGTCTTTGATCTGACGACGGGGCGCCCGGTGCGTACGCTCGACCGGTGCCATGCGTTCGACTTTTCGCCCGACGCGCGGCAGCTGGCGGTCCTCAGCCGGACGAAGTGCGTGGTGTACGACGTGCGCGAGTGGTCGAAAGAGACGCTTGTCGAACCGCTGGGAGGAGCGGTGAGCGTTGCCTTCGCGGCAGATGGGCAGTCGCTCGTGGGTGTGATGCGCGATGGTGAAAAATATCGCCTGCGGTTGGCGCCGATCACACCGGCGGACGGTGCAAGCGGCGCGGGAGCCGTCGACGGCGGTGCCAATGAACATCGGGATTCGCTTGCCCTCGAATCGCCCTTCTACCGTGTGGCGGTCGCTCCCGACGGCGCGCTCCTGGCCACGGGGCACGACGGCGGCAATGTGGTCGTGTGGGATGCGGCCACGCTCGACGTCCGAACACGCCTGCAAACGGGCGAGCGGGGAATCGCCCATCCGGTCTTCTCACCCGATGCCCGGCTGCTGGCCACCGGCTGTCAGGAGAACGGCGACGTGGTGATCTGGAACCTCGATCAACGGCAGGAAGCGGGCCGCTTCACGTTCGAGAAAGGGGGCCTGCGGACCTACGCCCTCCGGCCGGCTGGCGAGACGTTCCGCCCCGAACGCGACCCCACGCGATTTTGCTTCTCCCCTGACGGCACGGCCATCCTCGTCGGCGCCTACGGCGGCATCCTGCGAGCCACCGACGGCGGACAGGAGTTGAAGCGGTTTGGGGATTAGAAGTGTGAGCCGAACCGATTTCACCGCAGAACCCGCTCCCCCCGGATCCGCTGCGAAAACTGTGGATCGTCCTTGTAACGCAGGGCGAGGTCGTT
>JALORD010000521.1 GCA_025459145.1 Pirellulaceae bacterium
AAGAGGAAAACGAGGGGCGGCAAAATGTGAATTGCCAGGACCGACCGGACCCGCAGTCGTCCCTCGAGCATTTCGGCCGCCGCCCGCAGACCGTCTTCAGGGACGCCCTGGATCTCGCCCCAACGTATGAGGGGCACAATCGAAAGCGGCAGGCTCCGGCCCTGGACGATCGCCATATAAAGCGGGCTTCCCTGCTCGACCCGAGCGGCAAGTTGGCGGCAAGCACGACCGACGTTGGCATCGGTGATGCCGCCTCCCGTCAGCCGGAGCGCCTCGGGCAGCGGAACGCGATGCTCGACTAGGAGAGCCAGGCTGCGGAGCATTTCCGACACGCCCGTCCAATGCCAGGTTGCGCCGATAATCGGCGTTTGCGACATGAGCCAGCTAAACGAGGCCGCGCCGCCCACGAGCCGCCAACCCACCAGGACCACCGCCAACCACACGAGCCCCGCCAGATACCAGTAGATGCCGGTATGACCGATCCAAAACAGCACCGGCAGATTGGCAGGAACCCGCAGCCCCCAATCCTCCACAATCTCCTCAAACGGCTGAATGACGCAGATACAGAACAGCACGAAGATGGCGTTGGCGAGCACCAAAGTAATCGCTGGATACGCGATCGCGGCGACGACTTCCGACCAATGCTGCCGCGCCGCCCGGCGGTTCTCGAGCCATTCGGCCAGCACGATCCCCAAGTGTCCCGTCCGCTGGGATGCCCGAATCAGTCCGCCAAGTTCCGTCGGCAACTTGCGGGTGGTTGCCTCGACAACGTCATCGAGCGGCCGGCCCCGGTCGACCTCGCCCGCGAGGTGCAACAGCGCTCGCCGCAGGCGGAAAGAGCCACTTTCTTCCGCCGCGGCCCTCAAGCCGGCGACCAGCGAGCCGCCTCCGCCGGAGAGGTGCGCCAGTTGCGACACGACCGCTTCGGCAGTCGCGGCCCCCAGAGGCGGATCGGCATTCGCAGGCTCATGTGACATTTTGCGCGCAGAGATCAAGCTGCTTAATGCAGCAGGGGATCACCCAGTCGATGCATGATCAGAATCCATGGGCCGAGCGAGATGATGCCGTACAGCACGACGACAATCGCCGCCACAATGCCCGTGGCCACCAGCGGGACGTACAGCGAAATCCATTGGCCGCGGCGATTGAACTCGTCGCGGTAGAGCTGCGCGGAGCGCTTTAAGATGCGATAGAGCTGATCTCGATTTCCGCACGTGAGGGTCCAGGCCAACAGCGGCGAGAATCCCCGCGGAGCGCGCCCGGCGGTTTCGCCCCGGCGTATCCTCCCGGCCAGTTCACGACCGCTCTCGGTCAGTTGTCGCGAGCCGGTGGCAGCAGTGGCTAGTTCCACGGCCTCGGCCAGCGGAACGTCGTTGCTGACGAGCAGCGCCAGCAGTTCGCTGAGCGTGGCCTGCCGTCCGGCGCGCTGCATCCGCGACCAGGTGCCGAGCCCTCCCCACGACAGCAGCGGGTGGATCTCAATCCCTCGCGCTACCTGTCCGGATCGAAACCAGACCCAGCCGCTGGCCAGGACGACCGCCGTCGGAACGAGCACACGCCACCAGGGGGAGCTCGCTCGCAGACTGCGGAGCCACGGCTCCCATTCCGCCGCAGCCGGCATCACATCCAGGAGCGCAGTGAACATCACCGGCAAGAGTCTCAGCATGCCAAACGAAAAGAGCCCCCAGGCAATCAGCAGTACGATCAACGGATAAAGGAGCGAAATGCCCAGCGACGTGCGCAGTTGACTGATTCGCCGCGCTGTATGCGCGACTCCTTCCAGCGCCGCGGGCAACCGCCCCGAACGCATCCCCGCCTCGATTACGGCTCGATACTCCGGTGGGAAAGTTCCTTCCCGACTGGCCAGCACTTGATCGAGTGATTCCCCCGCCTCGAGACGCTTTCCCAACTCGCCCGCCAGCTTCCCCAGCCGCCCGGGCAGATCCTGGCTGAGCAGGCGCAAACCCTGATTCAAAGGAACGCCGGCCCGCACCAGCGCGGCAATTTCGTCGCTCAGGGCGCAGAGCTGCTCCAGTGTGACTGGACGAGAGACGAGTGTCGCGGGGATCGCCATGCGGCTGAGTTTAGACGAATTGTCTGAAAAATCAACTTGGCAGGCAGCAGAAGGCAAAAGTCGCGTCAGGCCCCCAAGCCCTAGCTCGCTTCGAAACCCAACACGCGGCGAATTTCCGCCGGATCGGTCTGGCCCGCGGAGACCGCGGCACATCCACGAGCCAGCAGCGGCACCATGTCGGCCGCGAGTGCGAGCCGCTCGAGCTCGACGGCATCGAGATGGTCCAGCACGCCGCGACCCAGTTCGCCGACGAGCGGCGGCAATTGCTCGGCGAGGACCAATCGCCCGCGGTATCCGGCGTGGCGGCATTCGCTGCAACCCACGGCCACGCGCGCCGTTTCGACAGGCAATCCCAGAAGCTCGCTTTCGTGGGTCACGGTTCGCGAGCAACTACACAATCGCCGCACCAGCCGTTGGCTGAGGATCGCCCGGAGTCCGCTTCGCACGAGATACGGTTCGATCCCCATATCGATAAGCCGCGCGAGGCCCCGGGCGGCGCTCCCCGCATGTAGCGTCGTGAGCACCAGGTGCCCCGTCAGGGATGCCTGAAACACCGTCACTGCCGTTGGCGGGTCGCGAATCTCTCCCACCAGAATCACTTCGGGGTCCTGCCGCATCAGCGACCGCAAGCCCGTCGGCAGATCGAAGCCGGCCGTCTCGTTGACTTGCGACTGCGAGACGCCCGGCACCGCCACCTCGATCGGGTCTTCGAGCGATACCAGGCTCCGCCGGCCGGCGGCCTGTCGGGCGATGTCCCGCAGGCAAGCATAGGCCGTGGTCGATTTGCCGCTGCCCGCCGGGCCGGTCACCAGGATCGCCCCCGAAGTCTCACACAGCAGTTTCGCCAGGTTCGCGGCGATTTCGCTCGGGAGTCCCAGGTCTTCCAGGTGCAGAAACTGGCGCTCGGCGGCAAACAGGCGAATCGCCGCCCGTTCGCCGAACAGCGTCGGAAACGTGCTGACTCGCATCTCACAATCGCTCACCGCCGGGATGCGTCCCTCCTGAGGCACATCGGTCTTGTACGTGAGCAGTTGGGCCAGCACTTTAAGCCGCGTGATGACGTCGGACGACTTGCCGCGGGAAAACTCGCCGAGCGGATGCAGCACGCCGTCCAGCCGCCAGGAAAGCGCGAGCCCCCCCGCCGTCGGCTGCAGATGCAAATCGCTCGCCCCTTGCTCGCGTGCGGCCGCCAGCACCCGATCGCAGAACGCAGTCGCGTAGTCGTAGCTGGCCGCATCGAGGGCGGACAGCTCGCGGGCGATCTCGGTGGCAAGCGGTGCAGTCATAGCACCGCCAACCTAATCGAGCCTCCGCGCGGTGGCAAATCGGCCCAACGCAACGACCCTGCGAAACGGTCAACAAAACGGTTCGCGCAGACCCCTGTCCACAGCTTGCATTCTGTTTTGGCTGTCCCGATTCCCGCTTTCGGCAAACTTCGCTCAATCGTCAAGGTTTGACAGCCGAAGATACTACGGCACCCCTGCGCTCGCGGCTGCGCGGAGCTGGGGGCAGCTAGCAGTGTAACGCTGCCACAACGGTTCACTGGCTTCATTCCGCAGAACATTCACTCGAACTTCCCGTCGCGATGGCCACCGCCAACTCCACCCCGAATTCGCGTCCGCAGGGCTTCCTGGCCGCCCTGTCCGACTCGATGGCCGATTGG
>JALORD010000522.1 GCA_025459145.1 Pirellulaceae bacterium
ATCGAGGCCATTAAGCACCAGTTCGCGAGCCAGCGCGCTGCCATTGATCCCGCCGCCGAGGATCACAATCGGTTGGCTCATGTCAGGGAGTCCTCCGAGAATCGCGGCGGCACTAGAAGTTCCAAGACTTTCCGTCCCAATCGACGACGCGTCTGAGGAGAGATGTTACTTCGGCCGAGAAGGCCTGAAACAGCAGTTCACCCTTTTCGGCCGTCGCCGCCCCCGGATCGCCGATATGTCCGACCTGGGTTCGATCGCGCGTGATCCAGGCCCGACTGGCTGGGGCGAACGAGCGATCGAGCGAAACCGCCTCCAGCTTGCTGCGATCCCTGACCAGGTGGGGAGCAAGGCGGAGCATCATCGAAGTTTCCCACTCGCACGCGTGCCCCATCTCCTGCTGCACAAAAATGCGGGATAACCAAACGGCCGATTCGCGGGTCGTGGCACAATTCCAGTAAGTCGCCGCCAGGAGCAGGAGGTCGCTTTCGCTCCGGTGTTGCTGACGAAGCTCAAACAGGGCCTGCTGGGCGGGGACGATATTGCCGCCGTGGCCATTGAGCACGACGATCCGCCGAAAGCCGTGCCTGACGAAGTTCTCGACCATATCGCCTACGAGATCGAGATAGGTCCGCGGCGAGGCGCTCATCGTGCCGGGAAAGTCGAGATGGTGCTCGGAATTGCCGAGCCACAGGAGCGGCGCAAAGAGAACCTGGTTCATCAAATGCTGTTCGACGCGCCGTACCACCTCGGCAAGCAGCATGCTGTCCGTGAAGAGCGGCAAGTGATGGCCATGCTGCTCCAAGGCGGCAACTGGCAGGACCACGGGCACGCTACGTTCGATCGAGGCGATCTCAGGCCAGGTGTAATCAGTCAGTTGCACGGTCGACATTTCTCCGGCTGGCGAAAACCAGGTTGCACATTCACTTTGCGCATCCTACACAAACCACGACCGGCTGCCGAAACTGTGCGGATGTTTTGGGGTTTAACGGCGCAGCCGGAACCTGCGCAGTCCGGAAACCGCCACCTTTGGGGGTGGATGTGTTTGTCCTCGTCTTTTCACTCAGCTCGTCGGAAATCCTGAATCCCTGATTCTGGAACGCGTGCCCGCAGGCAATGTCTGCCTGCGGAGGAAGTCTGGCAGCTACTCGGGGGTGTGAATCATGTCTGTGCGACGCTGGCAGTTGGTCGTGTTGGCTCTGGCGTTTATGTCGCTCACCGGGGCCGATTGGCCGCAGTGGGGCGGGATCAATCGCGATAACAAGGTGAGCGACTTCGCGGTGCCGGAGACTTGGCCCACCGAACTCAAGCAGCAGTGGAAAGTGCCCGTTGGCGATGGTGTGGCAACGCCGGCCCTTGTCGGAAACAAGCTGTACGTCTTCACTCGCGAGGGGGCGAACGAAGTCGTGCGATGCCTAGATGCCGAGACGGGCAAAGAGTTGTGGAAGGACGAATACGAATCGCGCGGAGCGGATGGCCCCGCATCGGGATTTGCAGGGCCCCGTTCGACGCCCGCTGTGGCCGACGGCAAAGTGGTGACGCTCGGGGCACGCGGCATTCTGAACTGTTACGACGCCGAAACCGGCAAAAAGCTGTGGACAAAGCAGGAATCGCAGTCCTGGCCATCGTTCTACGTGTCGTCGTCGCCGCTGATCGTCGATGGACTCGCGATTGCGCAGACCGGCGGGCAGAACGACGGCTCCGTCGTCGCTTACGACCTGAACACGGGCGAGCGGAAATGGAAATGGACCGGCGCGACACCGTCGTACGCCTCGGTCATGCTGATGGAAGTGGACGGCCGAAAGCTCGCGATCGGTCAGGTCTTCGACGGAATCGTCGCCATCGATATCGCCGACGGCAAGCATGTCTGGGAAACGTATTTCGGTAGCGGCGGCAGTCGGTACAAGGCCGCGACTCCCGTGATCGACGGCGATAAGTTGATCTTTTCCGATGGTCTGCCGACCGCGATTCAGATTTCCAAAGAAGGGGAAAAGCTGGTCGAAAAGGAGCTTTGGAAGAACGATGCCAGCCGTGTGGAATATGCGACGCCGGTGCTTAAAAACGGCAACCTTTTCGGCCTGACACGCGACAGCCAACTCTACTGCGTCAAGCCCGATGGCAAGACGGCCTGGAGCGCTCCTGTCCCGCAACCCTCTCCCAGCCAGGGAGCCGCGCCGGGTATCGGACAAGGAGGGCGGCGCGGCGGTGGCCAAGGCGGCTATGGAACGATCGTCGACGCCGGAAAAGTCCTGATCGGGCTGACGCCGACAGCGCAGTTGGTGGTGTACGAACCCAGTGACACGGAGTTCAAACAGCTCGCCACCTACAAGGTCGCTGAGTCGCCGACGTACGCCTTCCCGATCGTTACGGACAAGCGAATCTTCGTGAAAGACAAGGATTCGTTGACGCTCTGGACGCTTGAGTAAACCTCGCTGCCTTTAGCTGTGCGCAAGCAAAACAGCACAGGACTCTTCAATCGCGCTACTCGTAAATATCGACGAGTAGCGCTACGACTTCCTCCTCGCCGATATTCTCAATCTTGTGCGGCACATCGGCCGGGTAGTGGGCGGAGTCACCGGCCCCCAGTTCGCTCGTCTCGTCCCCCGCCGTCAGTCGCACGCGGCCCCGCTCGATCGTCAGCACTTCCCGCGTTCCCGCATAGTGCGCCGCACTTTCGAGCACGCCGCCGAGCTTTAGCGTCAGTTCGTACAGTTCGACGTCTTTCTCCAAATGCAGCGGCGAGAGCGTTCGAATCCGGCACTGCTGGTCGTCGCGAAACAGGGCCGAGCGATCATCGGCCCGCACAACGTCAATCCGGGCCCGCGTCGGCGGTGAATCGACAAGGTCGCCCAGCTTGATCCCAAAGGCCTGGGCGATGCGAAACGTCACGCCCAGCGTCGGATTGGCCTGCCCTCGTTCGATCTGGCTGAGCATGCTCCGACTGACGCCCGAAAGCGACGCAAGTTGTTCGAGCGTAAGGCCTTTCGACTTACGCAAGGCTCGGACCCGATCGCAGACGAGCTGACTCAGCGGCTCCTGCGGCTCAAGCTTTTCCAAGGTTTTGTCCATTATAATGGAATACAGTCTTGTAAAAAGGACGATCTCGTTTATTATACAGGAAGGATCATCCACTTTCCAGGAAATCACGATGTCGCAGCCACTTCCCCGCACGATGACAGCCGTTCGCAAGCTTCACAGCCAGCCGGGGCTCTGGCTGCAGGAGGATACGCCGGTTCCCGGCGTCGGTCCGCGGGATGTGCTTGTGGCGGTAACGCACGCCGGGATTTGCGGCACCGATCGGCACATTTACGAGTGGGACGCCTGGAGCCAGAGCCGGGTGCAGGTCGGCATTACGACCGGACACGAGTTCGTCGGCCGGGTGGTGCAGGTCGGCGATGCCGTGACACGGGCAACGGTGGGTCAGCGAGTCAGTGCCGAGGGGCACATCGGCTGCGGTGTCTGTCAGCCCTGCCGCACGGGGAACGGCCACATCTGCGAGAAGGTCGACATCCTGGGGATCGACACCAACGGCTGTTTTGCCCAGTACATTGCGGTCCCGGAGGAAAACATCTGGCCGGTCCATCCGGACATTCCCGATTCGGTCGCGGCGATTTTCGATCCGCTGGGGAACGCCATGCACACCGTGATGGCGGCCGGCGTGAGCGGACGGAGCGTCCTGATCACCGGCGTGGGGATCATCGGCCTGATGGCGGTGACGATCGCCCGGGCGGC
>JALORD010000523.1 GCA_025459145.1 Pirellulaceae bacterium
GCACCCGCGCCATTCACGTCGGCCAGGAACGAGACCCCGCGACTGGAGCGGTCGTGCCGCCGATCTACGTTGCGTCAACGTTCGTGCAGCCGGGTGCGGGCGAGTGGGGCCAGTTCGACTACTCACGCAGCGGCAGTCCGACGCGGCACGCTTTTGAGCGAACGCTGGCCGATTTGGAGGGGGGCGTTGGGGCACTGGCGTTTGCCAGCGGGATGGCGGCGACGCACTGCGCGATGATGCTGCTGTCGGCGGGCGATCATGTCGTGGCCGGGTCCGATATCTATGGCGGCACGTATCGCCTGCTGCACAAGGTGCTCGATCGGGTCGGCGTCCGTGTCTCGCTTGCGCCGAGCACCGACCTCGCCGCGTTCGAAGCGGCAATCACACCCCAGACGAAGCTCTTGTGGATCGAAAGTCCCGGCAACCCGCAGATGTCGATCTCCGACATCCCAGCGATTGCTGAGATTGCGAAGCGGCGTGGCGTGCTCCTGGGGATCGACAACACGTTTGCCAGCCCGGTCCTGACGCGGCCGCTCGAGCTGGGTGCCGATATCGTGATGCACTCGGCAACGAAGTACATCGGCGGGCATAGCGATCTGTTGGGCGGTGCTCCGCGACAAACTGTACTTTTTGCAGAACGCCACGGGGGCGGTGATGGGGCCGCTGGAGTCGTTTCTCGCCAGTCGTGGTCTCAAGACGCTGGAATTGCGGGTTCGCGAACAGTCGCGCACCGCCCAGCGGCTCGCCGAGTGGCTCAGCGCCGATCCGCGCGTCAATCGCGTGCTCTATCCGGGCCTGCCGACGCATCCGGGGCACGAGATTGCCCGCCGGCAGATGGATGGCGCGTTTGGCGCGATGTTGACGATCGAAGTCCGGGGCGACTTTGCGAAGGCCAAACGGGTTTGCGAAACGACGAAGCTATTCCAACTGGCGGTCAGCCTCGGCGCGGTCGAGTCGCTCATCGAACAACCGGCATCGATGTCGCACGCGAGCTACGACCCGGCCGCCCGCGCGGCACATGGTATCAGTGACGGCCTGGTGCGACTCTCCGTCGGACTCGAAGCCTTCGACGACCTGCGCGACGATCTGTCGCAGGCCCTTGATGCCTGATCGGGCGGCCGCCATTTGGCATTTACTTGCCCGCCGATCCGGTATCCCAGACCTTCACTTCGCCGGGCTTCACATCGGCCGACGAGGCCAGATACCGGCCGTCGGGGCTGAAGGCGGCGCTGGCGACCGGGGCGGCATGGCCCCGCAGCGTCAGCACTTCCTGCCCGCTGGCCGCGTCCCAGAGCTTGATCGTCTGGTCGGCGCTGGCCGTAGCGATCCGGCTGCCGTCGGGGTGAAACGTCAGCCGGGAGACTGGCGCGGCATGCCCTTTGAGTGTCAGCACGAGCTCGCCGCTGGCGACGTCCCACAGGCCGACGTATTTGTCCTGATGACTCGCTGCGATCCGCTTTCCGTCGGGGCTGAAGCGGATGCCGCGGCCGCCTCCTTCGATCCGCTTCATTTCCTCGCCCGTTTCGGCGTTCCAAATACGCATTTCGGCCGGAATGTAGCGCTGCGGATGGACAGCCGTGGCGATCGACTTGCCGTCGGGACTGTACGCCAGTGAAGCGGCGACGAGTCGTTCGCCGTGGATCGTGATCTTGTGGACAATCTCGCCGGTGGCCGTGTCCCAGATCGTGAGCACATTGCGCCCTGTGGTGGCGATGTGCTTGCCATCGGGTCGGAACGCCAGGGCCACGGTGTTGGTGTACGGCGGCTGTCCCAGTTCGGGGTGGTCCGGCAGAAGGCGGGTTTCGGCTCCCGACTTCACATTCCAGAGCTTCACGCCGTGAATGCCGACGGTCGCGACGAGCTGGCCGTCAGGGCTGTAGGCGACGCGGGCGTAGTCTCCCATGGCGCTCGGGCGAATGATGTTCTCCGTCTTGCGCTCGGCGCCGATCACGGCGTCGCGGAACTCAACCTTGCTCATGCTGGCCAGCGCGAGCTCCCGGCCGGCCGGATCGAACGCCACATCGTAGAAGGGGGAAGGATCGGGCGAATCGCGGCGAATCGTCAGACACTCCTGCGTTCCGACCGCGTTCCAGAGGCGAACCTCACTGCCGGCCGCCGAGGCGATCTGCCGACCGGTCGGGCTAAACGCCACCGCCTGACCCGCGGCGGCTTGTCCGCGGAACTCGTTGACCACGGAGCCGGTCGCCGTATCCCACACGCGGACCACGCGGTCCTTCCCCACCGACGCAAGGCGGTCGCCCGTACGGCTGAAATCGAGCGAGCCGACCCAGCCCTTGTGGCCCGCCAGCACCTTCGGCTCATTCGGCTCGGCCAGGTTCCAGATGCGCACCTTGCCATCGGAATGAGCAGCGGCCAGTCGCTGGCTGTCGGGACTGAAGCGGATACCAAGCGCCGAGCACGGATCTTCGCCCGGCTTGACCGCGGCCTGCCCCAGAAAGTGATGCACGAACACCCCTCGCTCCAGATTCCAGACGCGGACTTCGCCCACTTCGGGCAGTTCGCCGCCGGCGCCGGAGGTTCCCGCCGCCACCCACGTTCCATCGGGGCTCAGGGCGACGCTGGTGACCGACGTGGAAAGCGTATCGAACGCCTGCAGGAGCTCGCCCGACTCGGCGTTCCACACCTTGGCGACGCCGCCCGAAAGGCCGTGCCGACCGCCGACCTTGGCCAGGGCTCCTCCCGCGGCGACAATCTTGCCGTCGTCGCTGATGGCGATCGACGTGAGGCTCGCGGGAAAGGGGAATCGCTCGGTCGGCCTGATGCCGGCGTCGATCCGCCGCTGTTCTTTGCCCGTGGCGGCGTCGTGCAGCGTGACGGCTTCCTTGCCGGCCACGGCGAGCACTTTGCCATCGCGGCTGAAGGCCGCACCCACCGCTTGCCCGCCGGCGATTTGATACGCGTCTTCGCCGCTGGCTGCCTTCCAGACGCGTACTTCGCCGCCGCCGACGGAGGCGACATGCTGTCCGTCGGGCGAATAGGCAACATCCCGCACGTTGTCATCATGGCCCCGGTAGGTCACATCCTGCGAGTCGCACAGTTTGCGGACGTACCGCCACTCCCAGCCACGGAGCTCTTCGGGACACTCAGCAAGAAGTTCGCGAGCCCGGCCGACTTCGTTGGCGCCCCATTCCCGCTGGGCCAGGGCGATGCGGTGGACGTACGATGTGCGCTGTTCGCGGGCGAGGGCGGCTTCGAGCGCCTGGGCGGCGGCGAGCGCCTTGTTCCTTTCGGTATTCGCTTCCTCTTGAGCCACGGCGGCCAATTGGGCCGACTTGCGGGCGGCGGTTTCCTTGGCCTCGGCGCCGGCGCGCAGCTCCGACTGGGTCTGTTCGGCCTGGACAGCGCGCCAGGCGAGCCAGGAGGATGCTGTAGTGCCGATCAGGAGCGAGGCCGCCACGGCGAGCGCTCCGATCGCCGCCACGCGGTGGCGGCGCACGAACTTCTGCAGGCGATAGGCGGTCGACGGCGGACAGGCCTCGACCGGTTCATCGTTCAAGAACCGCTCCACATCGCGGGCCAGGTCGCTCGCGGTCTGATAGCGGCGGCTGCGATCCTTTTCCAAGGCCTTGATGACGATCCAGTCGAGGTCGCCGCGAACTTGCCGCGCGAGCCGCTGGGGTTCGAGCCCGCCGCGCGGAGCCGGCTCGCTGGGTTTTGTTCGCGCCGCGGAGAGCTTGGTGCTGGGGCGCGTCGGCTCGTCCTCGCGGATCGCCCGCAGCAGTTCGACCATCCCGGCCGGATCGCGGCGCGCAGGAGGAAACGGCGGCTCGCCCGTCACCAGTTCATACAGCAAGACGCCGAGCGAGTAGACATCGCTGCGAGTGTCGACGTCGAGCTGGTTGAAGCTCGCCTGCTCGGGGCTCATGTACTCGGGCGTGCCGACGATGGCGCCGTACCCAGTATGCAGCGTTTCGAGCGTCAATTTCTGGTCGAGCGCCTTCGCCACGCCGAAGTCAATCACTTTGGGAACCGGGCGCGTGTCATACAGTGCGACGAGGACATTCGACGGCTTCAGGTCGCGATGGACGATACCTTTCGTGTGGGCATGTTGCACGCCCTCGCACACCGCGACAAACAGTTGCAGCCGCTCCCGTAGCGTGAGCTCTCGCTCGCTGCAGAACTTCGTGATTGGGACACCCTTCACGAGTTCCATGACGAAGTACGGGCGACCGTCGGTTGCGGAGGGGCTAGGGCTAGGGCCCGCCCCTTCGCCCACCATCCCCCCATCGAGTATTCGCGCGATGTTCGGGTGATCCATCAGGGCCAGCGCCTGCCGCTCGGCTTCGAACCGGGCGACGACCTGCCGGCTGTCGAGGCGTCCTGTCAAGAGCTTGATTGCCACCAGCCGCTTGATCGGCTCCGTTTGCTGGGCGAGATAGACCGTTCCCATCCCCCCTTCGCCGATCTGTTCGAGCAGCTTGT
>JALORD010000524.1 GCA_025459145.1 Pirellulaceae bacterium
GAACCCCCAGCCCCGCAAACTCGCCCCCCTCGTAGCCCACATCGAACAGAAGCTGCAATCCCAGACAAATTCCGAGGAATGGCTTCCCCTCGGCGATCGCCTCGCGAATCGGCTCGACCAGTTCCCGCCGGCGCAGCTCCTGCATCGCGTCGCCAAACGCCCCGACGCCCGGCAGCACGAGCTTGTCGGCCGCGGCCAACTCGGCCGCCGACGAACTGATGCTCGCTGCGTGGCCGACCTTCTCGAATCCCTTCTGCACACTCCGCAGGTTCCCCATCTGATAGTCGATAATCGCAATCGAAGTCATACGGTGTCTGCGGTAGGTTCGAACCGGGGAGGTCGAAAGGCGTGGTCCGCTTGCTCCGCGAGCGGAGAAAAGTGCGCCCAGGCCAGCCAAACACTGGCCGGCCCCAACCTACCACCGGCCCGCAAGGCGAACAACCGACAGGACGCGCCGCGGCTGTCGAAGTTCGCGTTGTCCGCCAATTCTTCCAGGTCGCACGTCCGACAATTCAACGAACTAGACGCCTCGCTTGACCAGCCCCCTCCGGCGTGAGTAGGCTGACGCCCCAGGGGCATGGCCCTGCACAGCCGTCGGCGGCAGCAGGGGCATAACTCGCCAGCAGCGGCAGGGGCAAAGCCAGCGGCGGCAAATCCGAGATGCGCATTCGGACTACACTCGGCACAATCGCGCTCGTTCTCCTCGCGGCTGTCGGCTACTGGCAGTGGCGCGAGTACCAGGCGGCCCAAACCCGCCGGCTGTCGGCCCGCGACGACCTGGCCGCCATCCGTGCCACCGAAGCCCGTTTGGAAGAGCCAATCGACTTTCTCGGCGGCCCCATGCCTCTGGCGGAGTTTGCCGCGAATATTGCCAGCGCCAGCGGCTTGGCCGTCGATCTGGCCGAAACGGACCTCGAAGACGCAGGAGTTGACCTGGACAATCCGGTCGACGTCCCGCACGGCACATTCTCGCTGCGAGCAGCCCTGGCCCACACGCTTCGCTCCCGCGAACTGTGCTACGACATCCTCGACCAGCGGCTGGTGATCACGACGGTGGATACTTCGGCCGATCGCCACCGACTGCGAACCGAGGTATATCCGTTTCCCGCAGCCTTCTCGGCGGGGGATGAGTCAACCGATTGGTACGAAGCAATCACGCAGATCGTAGCGCCAATGGAGTGGGATGATATCGGCGGCCGCGGGCACTGCGAAATCGTTCCCGGCGGTGCGGTCGTCGCGCAAACAGCCGACGTCCATCGGCAGATTCGGCGGCTCTGGACGACGCTCGAGCGGCTCGACAGTCCGCCCGATTCGTGGGAGGCGATTCCCGTCGCCCCGTTTCTAAATTCCGACGCCGAGCGGCGAATTCTGGCTGCCCTCGATCGGCCGGTCGCTGCCGTCTACGACCAAGCGCCATTCAATCACATCGTTGCGTCGTTGGCCCATCAGGCTGGCGTTCCGATTGTTCTCGATCGCGGACTCATGGATGCGGGCATTTCGCACGAACATCGTTTATCGATCGACGCTACGGACGTTACGCTCCGCGCGGCACTGGGCCAGCTTGTCGCGCAGCTCGAATTAGGCTTCGGCGTCTGCCACGAGGCGATCATGATTTCGACTCGCGAAGAGTTGGAGTCGCCGGAGCTCATGCCCGTCGTCTTATATCCTGTGCACGACTTGAGTGGCTTTCCCGAGGACGACTCGACGTATCTGATTGATTTGATCGAGTCGTGCGTGGCCCCGGAGTCCTGGGGGACACGCGGCGGACCGTCAGAGCTCATTTGTGTGCGAGGTTGGCTCATCGTTCCGCAGTTCCTGTACGTCCATGTGCAGATCGAGCGATTACTCGCCGACCTGCGGCAGACGCTCTCGCGCGAAACGACGCCGCTCGTGTTCAGCCGCGGCGCCGATTCACCCGCCGCCCAGCGGATTCGCGCGGCGCTCGACCGGCCGCTAGCGATCGATCTGCACGATCAGACGCTGGAGGAGGCAATTGAGACGCTCAGCCGGCAAGCGGATGTGCCGATGGTGATCCAAACGGAGGAACTGCAGCAGTGGCAAATCTCCTTGGACACGCGGCTCTCGATGCAGGCCCCGCCGGCACCCTTCTGGATGCAGCTCGAAAACCTGCTGGAGCCCCATGAACTGAGTTGGATGGTTCGCGACGATGCGCTGCAAGTCGTGCCCCGCGATGACGACTTCGTCTCCGGCGAACCGAACCGCGTTTATGACACTCGGGCGCTGTTCGATCGAGACTTGGGAATCACTGAATACGGGGAACTGGAAGACGCCGTCTCCTGGCTCATCGAACACGAATCGTGGGAATTCGTCGGCGGCGCGGCCTCGATCCAAGAATGCCGCGGACTGCTCGTCGTCCGGCAGAGAGAGCCGGTTCAAAAGCGGATCGAGTGTCTGCTGGCCGCGATCGAGGCGAACTGCCTGTCGCTTCCGTGGAAACAAGTCGCCCTCAAGGCACAGCTCGTCGTCGACGCCGATCTCCCCTATGCCGACGAAGTGCTATACACGCGGCTCCAACAGCCCGTCGATGTCGACTTCTGCGGCGAGCCGATCCGGTCGGCGGTTGCACGGCTGGCGGAACTGGGCGGAATCGACATTTCGTGGAACGAAGACGCGGTGCTCGCTCCGCTGCTGATGGCGGGCGACGAATTGGCAACGCACAGTGCCCGCGGACAGCCGCTCGGCGATGCCCTGGAAGAGGTCATGCGGCCGCTGGGCCTCGTCGCTGTCCCGCGAAATGGAGGTATCGAGGTGAACAGCCGCGATTCGCTCGCCCGCCGGTCATCAGCCGGGTCTTACCGGATCAAGCTCTACAATGCGGCGGATCTATGGGCGTCGTCTCCGGATTTCGGACGGGCCGGCAAGCTCACACCGAACGAGTCAATGCTGGGGGGTGCAGGCCCCACGCGTTCGGCGGATATGTGGATCGACGATCTGAAAGCCGCCTCCGAACCGCACATCCTGTGGGGCGAGTTCGGCGGTGTGGCGGATCTGGTCGAAGTCGGCCGCGGCTGGATTGCGATGAGCGGCAGCCGCGTCGACCACGAGCGGTTTGCGGCTTTTCTCGAAGAGCGCCGGACCGGCGTCGTGCCGCCGCGCGAGCGGTGGCGGCGGGAACTCGACCGGCGATTCGTGGCGGAGATGCAGCGCCGCGCGTCGCCACCGGTGCCGCTGGATGTGGAGGTGAATCCATGAGCCCCGTAAATCACGCGGCCCCTCCGCCGCGCCGCCCCTGGTACCGCTATCTCTACCAGTTCAGCCTCCGGACGCTGCTGGTCGCGACGACGCTCGCGGCGGTCGCCTGCTGGTGGTGGCTGCGGCCCGAGCAGCAGGAGGAGCAACTGGCCGGTCAGCATCTGAAACTGCGGCAACAGGTAAAGTACGTCTCGTCGAACGTGCCGAACATGGGCGATCAAATCGTGAGTGTCGGTTCCTGGGAACTGGTGAACGAACACGGCGACCGGCTGGTCCTGGGGCGCTACGCCGACGATGTCCCGACCGGCCACTGGCGGCTTTACTATCCGCATGGCCAGCGGGCCGCTGAAGGAAAGCTCTCCCACGGCGTGCGCGACGGCCTGTGGCGAATGTGGGACGAGGCAGGAACGCTGCGGAGCGAGGTGACGTTTCGGGCGGTTCCAGGATTTACCCGCTATGAGCGGGCCAAACCTCCGCCGACGTTGGTCGGTTTTGGGAAAAGTTTGA
>JALORD010000525.1 GCA_025459145.1 Pirellulaceae bacterium
TGCTGGTAACGCACTTGGTCACCGGCGGCCAAGTGCAGCGGCAATGCGACGTACCACACAAAGGGGTTGTTCGGGTTCTTGGCGAGTTCAAAGCAGCGGGCATACGCCGCTGCGGCCGGCTCCCACTGACCGTGGCGCGCGTGGAGGCCGCCCAAATCACCATGCTCGTTCGCATTGTCCGGCCTGAGGCGGATCAACTCCCGGCGAGCCGCGATTGCGTCGTCCAGAAGTCCTTTCTTTTCCAGGGCGATGCCAAGGAAGCGGTGCGCTACGATCATGTCCGGCCGAAGTCCAATGGCCACCTGGAATTCCTCAATTGCGTCGTCCAATAGCCCCTTCTTCAGCAATGCTTTGCCGAGCCACCAGCGGTAACTCGCGCTATCCGGCTCCAGTCGGATCGCCTCCCGTTGCGCCGCGATCGCGTCGTCCAACAGCCCCTTCTCATCCAGGGCGGTGCCGAGCCAATGATGGGCTATGGCATAGGACGGATTGAGGCGGACGGCCTCCCGGTGCTCCCGAATCGCATCGTCCAAAAGCCCTTTCTTTTGCAGTGCCCTGCCGAGACCGACGTGGGGGTCGGCGCCATTCGGCGCGAGGCGGACGGCCTCCGAGTACGCGCCGATCGCTTCGATGTGTAGGCCCCGATCCCGCAGAACACTACCGAGCCCCCTGCGGTAATCGGGGTCATCCGGTTTGAGGCGGACGGCCTCCCCGTAAGCCGCGATGGCTTCGTCCATGTTTCCCTTTTGCATCAGGGCGATGCCCAGCACGTGGTGCGCTGAGGCAGACTTTGGATCGAGGCGAATGGCAATTCGGAGCGCGTCGATCGCTGCGTCGGAGTCTTTCGTCTTCGTGAGATTGTGGCCAAGGTTAAAGTGGTATGCGGATGCGGAGGGATCGAGTTTGGTGGCTTCCCGAAACGCGGCGATCGCCTCGTCCACACGACCCGCCTTCGACAGAGTGAGGCCCAGGTTGTTGTGGTAGTCAGAGTGTTTTGGCACGAGGCGAACCGCCTCCCTCTGAGCCGCGATGGCTTCATCCATGAGCCCCTTTTTCTCAGCCAACAAGTACCCGAGCCTGTCGTGCGGATGGGCATAGTCCGCCTTGAAGCGGATCGCCTCCCGGTAAGCCGCGATGGCGTCGTCGTACTTGCCCACACGGACGTAGGCTCTACCCATTTCCGCGTGGACTCCTGCGGGACCTAGGGGACTCGACCCCAGGCGGAGCGCTTCGCGGAACTCGGCAGCCGCCTCCTGTTCCCGGCCCGACTCCAGCAGGAGTGCGCCGATGTAGGGCTGATTCGTTGGCTGGCCGTTGAGTCGGTCAGCTGCGCGGTACGCGTCGATGGCCTCGTCAACATCGCCTTTGTTACCCAGCGCATGGGCGAGGAACTGGCGCGCGCCAGCGCTTTGGGGCCGAATGGCCACGGCGGCGGTGAAATATCGGATCGCGCGATCCATATCGCCGTGCCAGAAGTGTAGGCCGCCGAGCTGATTCGCGACCGCGAAGTCGCTCGGATGCTGCTGCTGCAGGCGCGCGTAAAACGAAACTCGATGATCTTGGTCGAGCGTATCACCAAGGGCCATCAAGGTGCCGATCGGCGTGGAGGCCAGGTCGATCGAGTCGGCTATCGCGATTAGCTCCTGGCCAGCCTCCGGCCCGAATGCCGCGTTGGCGTACAAGTCGCGCAACCGATTCCGCACCTCATCCGGGTCCGCAAGCCGGGCGATCTGCCGAAGTCGATCGCGGTGGGCCACTCCCTTCTCCCCCTCGAGCCCTTTGACCGGATTGACGCCCATTCTCCTCACGGTGTTGTGCCACCGATCCAGGGCGACGGCCAAGTCCACCCGGATCGGCCGGGCCGCGATGCGTGCCGCGGCCTCTTCGGGGTTTAGGGCTTCGATGTCGATGCCATATTCCCGGAATGCCGGTCTGATGTCGCCGCCGCCGACCTCGTCGATCTGAGCGACCATGTTCAGGTCTTTGAGCCACTCGCGCGCGCGGCGCACCTCCTCCAAATCGACCACACTGCCTTCCGCCAGCGCTAGGGCGTTATGAGTGTGTTGGATTGCCTCAGGCAGCTTCCGCTGCCGATAGAGCGCCTCCGACTCGTCCAAAAACTGGCTCACCTTGGCAACGATCGTGGCCTGCCGCGCTACCCGGTCACGCCAGGCCCAGCCGACGCTACCGGCGACCGCGCCGCAGGCCACGAGGAGCGCGATCCCCAACACGCCCGCCGCCGCCAACCGCCCACTATTTCGCCGCGCGAATTTCCGCAGCCGATAGCCCGCGCTTGGCGGGCAAGCCTGCACGGGATCGTCGTTCAGGTAGCGCTCAAGGTCAGCGGCCAGCCCGCTGGCCGACTCGTACCGCCGGTTGCGGTCCTTCTCCAAGGCCTTCATCACAATCCAGTCGAGCTCGCCCCGGACGAGTTTGGGGAGGCGGGCCGGTTCGGTGCCGCGGACGGCGGCGATCGAGGCCAGTGTAGGCGTCACGCTCCGCATGACGATTTCCTCTCGCAGAGCAAGAGGACTACTATGCGGAGCGTGCCTGCTACTTTCGGAGAGCCGCGTGCTCGGCTTCGGCGGCTCTTCCTCCCGGATGATCCGCAGCATCTCGTCCCAGCCGGCCGACCGGAGCCGCTCCTTGTCGAACGGCGTGCTCCCGGTGAGTAGTTCGTAGAGCAGCACGCCCAGCGAATAGATGTCGCTCCGTGTATCAATGTCGAGCTGGTTCACTTTGGCCTGCTCGGGGCTCATATACTCCAGCGTGCCGACAATCTGCCCGAAGCCGGTGAACATCGTCTTTTCGGTCAGCGTCTGGCTGGTCGCCTTGGCCACGCCGAAGTCGATCACCTTGGGGACGGCTTTCTGGTCGTATTCGGCAACGAGGATGTTCGTCGGCTTGATGTCGCGGTGGATGATCCCTTTCTGGTGGGCGTGCTGGATCGCCTGGCAGACCGGCAGCAAGAGCTCCAGCCGCTGGCGGGGCGTCTGGTGGTGTTCGTCGCAGTACTGCGTGATCGGCTGCCCTTTCACCCGCTCCATTGCAAAGTACGGCCGGCCGCTCTCGGTTGTCCCGGCGTCGAGCACCTTGGCGATGTTCGGATGGTCCATCAGCGACAGGGCCTGCCGCTCGGCCTCGAAGCGGGCGATTACCTGCCGGCTGTCCATCCCCGGCTTGATGATCTTGAGGGCCACGCGGCGTTTGACCGGCTCGAGCTGCTCGGCCATGTACACGACCCCCATCCCCCCTTCGCCGATCTGCTGCAGCACCTTGTAGGGACCGATCTGGGTGCCGGGGCGTTCGACGAAGGGTTGGGCGATGGTGGCTCCGGGATCAGCCATCGCTGGCTGATCCAACAGGCTGTGCGGCTCATCGTGAGCCTCGAGCATGAGATGCAGTTGCTGGCGCAGCCCGGCGTCTCCGGAACATTCACGTTCCAGCCAAGCAGCGCGATCTGCCGGCGCGACATCAAGCACTGCCAGGAACAGCTCCTTTAGGGATCTCGGCGGAACGGTCATCAATGCACTCCATTCAAGCGGATGCACTCAATGCGAACGGCGGGCACGATTTGTCTCAAAATTCTTGAGATTTTGTACCCAGAGCGGCCGCCAGCCAGGCGCGGGCAAAGTTCCATTCCCGGTAGGCGGTGGCCCGGGGCAGCCCTAAAGCGCTGGCGGCCTCCTCGACCGAGAGACCTGCGAAAACCCGTAGTT
>JALORD010000526.1 GCA_025459145.1 Pirellulaceae bacterium
CGTTGCCAATTTGACGGGCTCCGTCGGATCGGGCACTGCCTGAGGGAGAATCACGCAGGCACGGGCCGCATGGTACAAATCCCACTCATCACCGGATTGACTGAACCGCTTGAAAATGTCGCTGCAAGCCCGGCGATATTCTTCGATGCGACCGGCCGTCGCGAGCAGCTCCGCGCGAATCATCACTGGTCTTGCTTTGTCAGGTTTCAGTTCGACGCATCGATCGCAGTCGGCCAACGCTTCGTCGTCGCGGCCAAGCGACAGGTAGCCTTCGATCCGAAGCTCGCGCAGCTTTTCCGAGTCTGGAGGATCGTACTCCAGGATACCCGTGATCGACTCGACGGCTGACTCCCAGTTATTCGTGGCCAGATGGATGTCGAGAATCTGGCGTTGCACGTCCACGTCGTGCGGGTAGATCTGCATGTGCCTCGCGAGGTCCGCCAGGGCCTTGTCGAACTGGCTCAATCGTGCCAGTACGATTCCTCGGTTCTTGATCGCCCAACGGTCGCTTGGGTCGAGTTCCAGTGCGCGGTTCAAGTCGGCCAACGCCCGCTCGTTGTCGTCGATCCGGCGATAGAATTTGCCGCGCGCTCGATAGCCACGCGGTGACGCGGGGGCCAGTTCAATGGCCCGGGCGTAGTGCTCGAGCGCCGGCTCTGGATCGGGGCATATCATTCTTCCGGGGCCGATCCAGGTGCAGTTCTCTGTGGACAGCTTTTCGGCAAGTTCCACATGGCACTTGGGGTTATCCGGAGCGAGCGCGACGGCGCGCTCCGCATATTCACGTCCGCGAGTTTTTTCGTAGACGTGCGCGCAGGCCAGGAGCGCATCAATGTTCTGCGGGTCGAGCTGCAGCGCCTTTTCGTAGTCCGTCACCGCCTTCGCACGGTCCAGACGTTCCAAGATCGTGGCACGCCCCAGATACGCCAGGATATCGTCGGGCTTGAGTTCGATGGCCCGTGAGTACGCCTGGCGACTCTTCTCGCTCCACTGTTTTGCAGCCTCCCATTGGGGCGCCACATCGGCAAGCCCGCGGTAAGTTTCCGCCAGTTGGCGGAAGTGTTCGGCGTTGCCCGGCTCCTCCTTGGTCAGCTGCTCGAACCGCTCGATGGCGCCGTGGTAGGCTTCGGCGGCCGCGGCTGGATCCCCCAAGGCTCCGCTAATCAGCCCGATCCAAAGGTACGCCTGCGCCGTCCGAAGAGAGGCACGGGGAGCGGTTGCGTTCCGCCGGGCGAAGGCATCGTAGAATCCCAAGCCCCGCTTCAGCAACGTGCGCTCCAAATCGCTGAACAGCGGTCGCTCGTCGGTGGTGAGCGGTTCGAGTTCCGCCGGCCGCGAGATCGGCTTGCCGAGCAGTCTGTTTCGCCCGATGGACCACACATAGATTAGGTCCAGGGCCTCCATTGCCAAGTCGAGATTGCCTTCGGCCCGCTGCTGCTCCCGCTCCACGTCGGCCAGGGCGTCCTTGGCGAGCTGCGTCTGCCGCTGGGCTTCCTCGCGCTGTGCCGCCTCCCGGTCTCGGGCTGTCGTGGCCGCCTGTTCGGCTGCAATGGCACTGGTGAGTGCCGCCTGTTTTTCCGCTGCCAGAACCGCATTGCGCTGGGCCAGATCACGGAATCTGACAGCCGCGACACCGGCTCCTATCGCCACGGCCACCAGGACCAACGCAGCCACCGAAACGATGGTCAGCGTGGCCTTGTTCCGCCTGGCGAATTTCTTCAATCGGTACGCCGCGCTCGGCGGGCACGCGAGAACAGGCTCGTCGTTCAAATATCGCTGGATGTCATTCGCAAATCCGTTGGCCGTCTCGTAGCGGCGGGTGCGGTCTTTCTCCAGGGCCTTCATCACGATCCAGTCCAGTTCGCCGCGAACCAGCGTGCTTAGCTTTTTGGGCTCGGTATGCCGATTGGCGGCGATCGACGGCAACGACTCGCTGGTGCTCAGTCGCGTGCTCGGCTTGGGCGGCTCCTCCTCGCGGATGATCCGAAGCATCTCGTCGAACGCGGCCGAGCGGAGCCGCTGGCGGTCGAACGGCCTCTCGCCCGTGAGAAGCTCGTACAGCAGCACTCCCAGCGAGTAAATGTCGCTGCGGGTGTCGATGTCGAGCTGATTCAGGCCCGCCTGCTCGGGGCTCATGTACTCCAGCGTGCCCACCACCTGGCCGAATGGCGTGAACACCGTCCGCTCCGTGAGCCGCTGCTCGGTCGCCTTGGCCACGCCGAAGTCAATGATTTTGGGCACGGGCCGGTCGTCGTACTCGGCCACCAGCACGTTGCTGGGCTTGATGTCGCGGTGGATGATCCCCTTTTGGTGGGCGTGCTGGACGGCATGGCAGACCGGCACAAACAGGTCCAGCCGCTGCCGGGGAGTGAGGTGATGCTCGTCGCAATACCGGGTAATGGGAATGCCCTGGATTAGCTCCATGACGAAGTAGGGCTGCCCCGAGTCCGTCGTCCCGCCCTCGAACACCTTGGCGATGTTGGGATGGTCCATCATCGCCAGGGCTTGTTCTTCCGCCTCGAACCGGGCGATGACCTGCCGGCTGTCCATGCCCGGTTTGATGATCTTCATCGCCACCTGCCGCTCGACCGGTTCGATCTGCTCGGCCATGTAGACCACGCCCATGCCACCTTCGCCAATCTGCTCCAGCAGCTTGTAGGGGCCGATGACCCGCCGGGGCCCTTCGGGCACCGGCGGGTCGAGGGTTGGGCCAGGAGTCTTGGGAGCATCCGGAACCGGCCCCAGGTCCGTACGCGGGCGTTCTCTGTTGCTGTCGGCGGTCCAGTCTTGCGTCGGCTTGTCACCCAGCAACGGCGACTGGAAGAAACTGCCAGCCTCGTCGTGGGCCTTCAGCAGTTACTCCACCTCGACCCTCAAGGCGGGATCGCCGGCACAGGCTTCGTCGAGGAAAGCCGACCGCCGTTCAGGAGCCGGCAGCTCGATGGCCTGAAGAAATAGCGCGTTGGCTTTGGGGTTCCAGACGCCCATGGATCACCTCCTGGAACATCGCCTATTATCCATGCGAGTCTCAGGCGGCATTTGCACGGAAAATCTCAGAAAAAAGTCAAAAAAAGTTTGACTGGTCGGCGATTTCTCGGTAGAGCCAAGCTCGGGCCAACGCCCAAAGACGGTCGGCCACCCCGCGGCTGATCCCTATCGCTTGGCTGGCCTCCTGGTGCCCAAGTCCTGTAAAGAAGCGGAGTTTCACGAACTCGGCGGCTTCCGGATCGTGACGTCCGAGTTTGTCGAGAGCCTGGTCGACGGCCTCGATTTCTTCGGCCCGGTGATCATCGACGATGGCCAAGGCGCTGTCCAAGTCCATCTCCACACGCCTGCCGCCATGGTTGCCCGGACGGTTCCGGCGAGCACGCTCGACAAGAATCCGCCGCATGGCCTCGGCCGCCGCCGCAAAAAAAATGGCGGCGGGAGTCCCAGTGCGGTACCTTCTCGGTATCCACCAGCCGGATGTAGGCTTCGTGGACCAGAGCCGTTGCCTGCAACGGCTGCCCAGGATCTTCCTTGGCCATCTTGGCAGCAGCCAGCATGCGAAGCTCGTCGTAGACTAAGGGTAGCAACTTTTCGGCCGCTTGGCCGTCATCGCCCTCGATTTGCACCAGAATTTGCGTGACGTCGCTCATGGATATGACCCCTGCTATTTGGGGCGAAGCAACCTTCATTGTATCCCGAGCAGAACACGGTCAAGTACCTGGTGGTA
>JALORD010000527.1 GCA_025459145.1 Pirellulaceae bacterium
GGGCAAGTGGTGGGTGCCGGGCCTGGCGATTGGCTACGAGAGCGGCTTCGTCCACCAGGTGGCCGATTTCCTGGAAGGCCTCGCCACGGGCAAACCGGCTGGGCCGACATTCCGCGACGCGCTCGAAACGCAAAAAATCTGCGACGCAGTGCTGAATAGTGCGAAGAGCGGCGCGTGGACGAACGTCGAGTAGGACGGGTCTCCCAACCCGTCCGGGGCTAGGGCCGCGAGAAGACGTCGTTTCGTGGCGCGACGCCGACGTCAATTCAGCGTCCGTATCGCTCCAGTCCTCTCACGGCGTGAGAGGACTACTTTGTAGGGACTACCTGACGAAAAAGCCCGCGGATATTCTCCGCGGGCTTTTCCTGTTTTCAGTTGTAAGCGGCCGCGCTTTCGTCAAGCGCCGCGAAGCCTACCGCTGCGGCATCGGCTTGACGCGCTTCTGGATGTCGGTCTCCAGAACGCCGAAGACCGCTTCGTGCCGCTGGACCGAGAGGCCCAGAGCGTGCAAGAGCCGCTTGGCGGTGTAGTAGTTGACGATGACCCGCTGCGTGACGCCGATCGGGTTCTTCGGCACGCCCACCGGCTGCGGGTTCAGGCCGAAGTCGATGATCAGTTCTTCGGGCGAGCCGGTCACGCGGCAGAAATTGGCATACGAGGCGGTGACGTGCGAATCGTCGACCTCGACCTGCATCTGCTGCTGGACCTGCGCCTGCGGGGCGGCGGGCTTGGTTTCTTCGGCGGTTTCCTTCTCGACGTGCTCTGCCATGCGTTGGGTCTCCTGGCCGCGATGGGCCAATGGTTGAAGAGGGTGCAAAATCCAGGGGTCAGACGGCTCGGGTAGCCCCAACGCCGGCTGGGAATTCCAGAGGGTTTGATTTAAAGGGGACAAAGACAACGCGGCGACTTCCCCGGGGAAATGGCCATCGTCAAATTGTCGTAGTCGGGCTTTTAAAGGTCGAAGTGAAACGTCTTGGCAACAAAGCGATACAGCCGGCGGCCGAGGGGCTGCCAGCCTGTGTAAATCCTAGCTTGTCCCTGCATGCCGACCTGGACCGTTCCGCCAAGTTCTGGCAGGGGAGCGGCCGCCTGGTACGAGGTGCTGAGCGGTTTAAACATCCCAGACGGATCCATCTTCGTTTCCAGACGTCCGCCGGCCTGCGTGCTGCTGGTGCGCGAGACCGCTTCGAGCTGAATCGCGGCGATCGATTCGACATGACTGTCGTAAGCCCGGCGAGTATCCGACTCCAGCAAAACCCGCACAGGCTGACCTTCCTTCACCAGGTCGACGTAGGCCTGATCGACGACGAGCACCGCCTGCACATCCTGCGGATCGGCGACGATGCAGATCGGGTCGCCGGGCGTGATCAGCGCGCCGAGGTTCTTGTCGTCAAACGGAGTGCCGGTCCAGCTGGGGAGCTGGCCGGGAGCCGAGGCGGCCTTGGCGGAACGCGAGGGGGGCGGAATGATTGTCCCGGCTGCCGGGGCTTTGATCGTCAGGCGATCGAGCTCTTCTTTCTTGGCGGCGTATTGCTTGCGGGCCGCTTCGGCCATTTCGCGGGCCATCTCTTCCTGGTCAACGGCCGCGGGATCGACGTGCTTCTGATCGCGGAGCGCCAGGACCATGTTCTCGGCTTCCTGGCGCTTGCCATCGAGCGCGAGCACCTCGAACTCGAGATCGGGATTGGAGAGCTGGACGATGGTTTCGCCCGCCTCGACGGTCTTTCCCGGCTTGGCTGACACGAGCGTGAGCTGTCCCGGCACGCTGGTGAAGACGTGCTGCGCCTCGCGCGGCTGCACCTCGAACGTACACTTCACCGAAAACGGCAGCGGCACGAACAGCACGAAGGCGATGATCGCTCCCACGACGGCGAGCGACGCGACGATCCGTTCTTTCTTCATCTTGTGCGTCCTCCCCGGCGCGGTAAAAAACTTGCCCAGTTCCCAGAGCGGCTGCACGATCAGGCCAAAGAGGCCCGCCACCGCCATCAATTGCCCCAGGATCTTGAGGCCGTACGGCTCGAGCACTTTGTTCAAAAAGAACATGATCGAGAACACGACTACCCAGCGGTACATGACCGCGGCAATCGTATACAGGGCAAACGCCCATTGATTCTTCTGCGGCAGGAACGGATTCTCGGGCTGTTCGATCCCCAGGCACAGCCACACGAAAAACCGCCGCGTGATCTCGGTCGATTTCTGCCGCAGGTTCGGAATCTCGAGCAGATCCATCAGGATGTAGTAGCCGTCGAACCGGAGCAGCGGGTTGCCGTTGAAGATCACCGTGCTCACCGAGCAGATGAACATCACCGAGAGGCAGATGTGATTGAAGAGGCCCGGCGCGCTGAACCACCACAAGAATGTGGCCACCGACGCCAGGAAGATCTCGACGTACATCCCTGCCGCACCGATCGCCGCCCGGTGCCACTTGCTGGGGAGCATCCAGCTATCGGAAACATTGCAATACAGGGCCGGCGTAAACACGAGCAGCATCGCCCCCAGCTCGTGGCATTCGCCGCCAAAGTGTTTACACGACAGGCCGTGGCCGAACTCGTGCAACACCTTGACCACCGCCATCGTGATCGCCAGGTAGAACCAGTTCTGCGGGCCGAAGAACGAGTGGAAGGTCGGCAGCCGGCGTGAGAACTCGTCGAACTGCACGCCCACGAGCGTCAGGGCGGCGAGGCCCAAGAGCATTACGCAGACGACCGTCGGCCAGCGGAAGAACCAGCCGGTGTACGGGTAAATCGCGTTGAAAAACCGCTCGGGATCGACGCCGCGAAACCGCAGGGCAAAGACGTTGGCCAGCTTGCCCATCAGCTCGCGCCACTTCTTTTCGTCGCGGCGTTTGACGAGCTGTTTCCCCTGTCCCGAAGACTCGCTGATCACGAGGCCGCTGCGGTGCAGCATGCCCACGAACTGCAAGAGATCGTGAAACGTGATCTTCTGCGGAGCGAATTCGCGCTCGAATTGGTCCTTGATGTCGTCGAGGCTCGAGTGGCCGTCGAGCATGCAGAGGATCGCGTATTCCTCTTCGTGAAAGCGAAAGTAGTTGAGCCCGACCGGCTCCTTGACCACCCAGAACGTCCGGCCGTGATAGCGGTGCCGCCGCGCCGAAAGGTCCGGCCGCATGCGCAGCGTGAGCGGCCGCGACGTGCTGCTGATCAGGCTTTCGGCCAGCGTGGTCATGGGGCAGGGGCGAGGGGCTAGGGACGAGTTGCGAGGGGCTAGGGCTGGGGACGAGGGCTAGAGCATCAGGGTTTAGCGCTCTTTGGCGTTGGTGGCTGCTTCTTCGGTGGTGATCGGCTTGCGGGTTTCGACTCGCGGCGTGCCCGCGGCAGGCGTTCGCGGGACGAAGCTCCCGGCAGGAGTAAGCGACGGTCCGCCGGCGGGTGCCACGGCGGGCGTGGTTTCAATCGCGGGGCGAGCAGCCACTTGCGGCGAGAGGTCGATCTCCATCCGGGCCGACGAACCGGGCTGAATCGCCCACGACTCGATTTTCGAGTCAGGATCGGTCACCCGCTTGTTATCGATGTCGGCCGAAATGCGAAACTGCCGTGTATCGCCAACCCCTTCGATCACCTGACTGGCGAAATCAATCACGCCGCGAACGGTTTCTTCCTTGCCGCCCGCCGTCGAAACAACAATCGTTACCGGTTTGCCCTTGAGTTCCGATGGCGAAGCGTTCTTGGCGTACACAAACCCTTTGACGCGG
>JALORD010000528.1 GCA_025459145.1 Pirellulaceae bacterium
CATCGACATTGGCCTTCACCGTGGCGGGCGTATCCTCCGTGTGCTTCAGCGGCTCTTCGGCCCGGGCAAACGACGATACAACGACACCCGCAACCACTAGCCCCATAATCCAACGCGACATGTCTTGATTCCTTTGTTTGAGTAACAACGATTTTCCATCCGGCGTTTACCGCCCAATCTTGATCTCCCGCTTTCCCGACGAATCGGCCGCCGCGCGCGGCATCCCGCCCGTGTTGAAGTCCATCACGATCGTGCCGTCGGCTCCGATCGCGATCAGCCCCCCGTCGCCCGGGCGAAGTGTCTTCTTCAGCACGTCGTCGACCGCATCGGCCAGCGACTGTCCTTTGTATGCCATGCGGGCCGCCAGGTCGTACGTCACCGCGTGGCGAATGAACTGCTCGCCGATGCCGGTCCCGCTCGACGCGCAGGTCGCATTGTCGGCGTAGGTGCCGGCACCCAGAATCGGCGAATCCCCCACTCGGCCGTACTTCTTGTTGGTGAGGCCGCCGGTCGATGTGGCCGCGGCCAGATTGCCGTGCGTATCGAGGGCCACACAGCCGACGGTGCCATAGTACGGCTCGGGCGGGGCGACGCGGGACTGCTTCTTGTCAGAATCCTTCTCTGCCTTCTGCGCCCGCTCCCACTCGGCCCGCCGCCGCTCGGTGCTGTACCACGAGTTCTCGACCCGCTCCACCTGCATCTCATCGGCAAATTTTTCTGCCCCGTCGGAAGCCAGCAAGATGTGCCGCGTCTTTTCCATTACGAGCCGCGCGAGCGAGATCGGATGCCGCACGGTTCGCACCGCCGCGACCGCTCCGCCGGCCTTTGTCCGACCGTCCATGATCGACGCATCGAGCTCGTGCTCGCCGGCACTGTTAAACACCGCCCCACGGCCGGCGTTGAAGTGCGGATCGTCCTCCAGATGGCGAACCACCTGCTCGACGGCGTCGAGGCTCGTCCCACCCTCCTTCAACACTTTGGTTCCCAGATCGAGCGCCGCTCCTAGCGACTTTTCAACGGCGGCAATCTCCTCGGCCGAGAACCGATCGACCGACCGGCCCGCACCACCGTGCAGGCAGATTGCGAACTTCCCCAGCTTAGCAGCGATCGCTGGCCTCGACAGCGCTGCAGCCAACGCCGCGGCGCCCGCCGATCGAATCAAAGTTCGTCGATCAATTCGACAATGGCTCATGACGGTTGCTCCCTGGGTGTTCGGGCGTGCTAGATGACGTCTCAATACGCCGCCTCGAGCTGCGTCGCCGCTCGCTTGCCGCTGGCCAGCCCTTCGGCGACTTCGCGGAGGACCGAAGCCGCTCGCTCGCACTCCTCCCGGCTGACATCCAGGTGCGTTACCAGCCGGACCTGCTGCGGGCCGATCGCGAGTGATAGCACGCCGGCTTCCTTGAGCGCAGCGACAAACTGGGCCGCCGTCCCCAGCCGGGGCTCGACCCGGAAGATGACGATATTTGTGTCCACATCAGCCGGGAAGAGCCCGATTCCCTCGGTCTCCGTCACTGCCGTCGCCAGAACTTGGGCATTGGCGTGATCCTCGATCAGCCGGCTGCGGTGGTTCTCGAGCGCGTAGAGCGCGGCGGCCGCGAGAATCCCATCCTGCCGCATCGCGCCGCCGAACAGCTTGCGATGGCGGCGGGCCTCGCGGATCATCTCCTTCGGTCCAGCCAGGGCCGAGCCAACCGGCGCGCCGAGCCCCTTGCTGAAGCAGACGCTGACCGTGTCGAAGTGCTGCGACCACATGGCCTCGGAGATGCCAGTCGCTGCCGTGGCGTTCCAGAGCCGAGCGCCGTCGAGGTGCGTTCGCAGCCCCGCTTCGTGCGCCCAGGTGCAGATCTCGGCCAGCTCCTCGTACGGAAAGACCTTCCCCGCGCCGCGGTTGTGCGTGTTTTCGAGACAGACGAGGCGTGTCCGCACGAGGTGATCGTTCTCGGGGCGAATGAGCCCTTGAAGCTGCGCGAGCTCCAGCACCCCGGCTGCCCCTTCCACGGTCCGGGCCACCAGGCCACTGAGCTGCGCGAAGGCCCCCTGCTCGTAGTTGTAAATGTGGCAGCCCGCCTCGCAGAGAAACTCGTCGCCAGGCTTGCAATGAATCCGCACTCCGACCTGGTTCGTCATCGTTCCCGAGGGCATGAAGACCGCCGCTTCTTTGCCCAGGATTTCGGCAGTCCGCTCTTCGAGCCGGCGACAGGTCGGATCGGCGTCGATCACGTCATCGCCGACTTCGGCATGGGCAATCGCCTGCCGCATCGCGGGAGTGGGACGGGTCACAGTGTCGGAACGCAGGTCGATAGGCATCGGAGGAGGGGCTTGGGGTTGGGGGCGAGGGGGGAGTGAAGGTAGGACAGGCCTCCCGGCCCGTCCGTATTCGGCACATGAACACAAGAGATCGTACCCGCGCGCTAAGGCTGGGCCAATCGACGGCGAGGAATCATCCGCCGTCTCGCCAGACGACGCATCGTACTTGCGCCCTTCTACTCCGCCGTCAGCGACACCCGCGCCGTGAAATCGGGCGAGAACCGTGTCCACAGTGTGTGAGCGAAATTGTCCGAACTCGCTTCTCCCAGCCGCACGCTCCCGTCGGCCGACGCCAAAGCGAACCCTTCTGCCCCCAGCCAGACGCCGTGCGACAGATTGGCCGCCTCGCGAGTGTGCCACAACTGTCGGCCCGACTGGCGATCGAACAGAATTGCCCCGTCGCCGCCGGTCGAGAGCAATTCGCCGCCATCCGCCGAATAGGCAATCGAGAACGCCCAGTCGGTGTGCCCCGACAGGCGGCCGATCTCCTGCGGTGTGCCCTCCGCGGGCAGGCTCCACAGCCGCAACGTTTGGTCGTAACTGGCCGTGGCAAGTTCCCGGCCGGTAGGATGAAACGCGACCGACATGACATCGCCCGCGTGTCCCGCCAGTTCCGCGAGGAATTCGCCCTCCATCGACCACAATCGCACCGTATCGTCCCGGCTGGCGCTGGCGATCGTGTGGCCATCGGGACTGATCGCGAGTCCTGGAATCGTTCCCGTGTGCCCGGTCAGACAATGCAGCTCTTGCCGAGTGGCGACATCCCAGATCCGCACGACCTGATCGTCGCCGGCCGAAACGAGCCGCTGGCCATCGGGGGTGAAGGCAATCGCGTGCACATCGTTCGTATGCCCGCGGAACCGCCCCACTTCGACCAGCTCCGGCCAGCTCCACAATTTGATGAGGTCATCGCCGCCGCCGGTCGCCACGAGATTCCCGCTGGGATGAAACACGACCGTAAAGGCCCAGTCCTCGTGCACCCGGCTCTGGAGAACGGAAAAATGAGAGTAGTTGTCCCGGGCAATAACGACGACCTTTTCGCTGAGGATTACGCTTGCGGGGACGAAAGTAAATGCGAACGTATCACTTACTCGGGCAATCACGAGCAAGCGATCCATCCCTTGGATAGCCTCGAAAAGCGAGTAGGCGTACTGCCCCCAACGCCACCAGTAGGTCTTGCGCTTCCGAGCATCAGCATTGTCTCCTAGCTTTGCCCGCTGAGGTCTTACCTTCGTCTCTATTATCTTTAGCAGATCAGGCCAGGCTTGGGCCTCCTCCAGGCTCATGGAAGCGAAGCTAATGACGTGTCGCCGCGGCGCGTGTGTTGGATCCGAGTTCAATTCATCGCCGCCGAGAAAGGGAAAGATGCGCTCCGCGTTGCGGGGGTTTC
>JALORD010000003.1 GCA_025459145.1 Pirellulaceae bacterium
ACCTGTTGGGTGATGCCGAGCGTCTTGTCTCGCGTCGATCCCCCCGCCCCGTACGTACAGGTGATTACATCCGGCTGAAACGACATCAAATGTCGGACGCTGTCGTACATGGCCGCTTCAGCGGCGGCAGATTTAGGCGGAAACAGCTCAAACGAGAGGGTAAAGCGACCAGCGGGATAGAACATCGGGGTAGCCAGGGCAGTAGCAGGAGTCGCCAAGCGAGCAATTACTCGGAAAGCACAGCGCTGGGGCAGTGTCGGACTTGATTCTAATTGGCCGCAGGCGAATTGTCTTGGGCTGGTTTTGAGGGGCCAGGGGTGGCGATTACAGCAGGTTCGCCCGGGCCTGCCGCGGCTTCGAAACTGGCCCCCTGCCAGGACGGGTCCTCCAGCTTCCAATCGATGCCGAATCTCTCGGTCCCGAGTTCGCGAAACTCGTTGCGCGAGATGGGAAACCACTCATGCACGCATGCGTCGCCTTCCGCGGTCCGCAATTGCTTGGTCTGGCCCTCGGCATACGATCCGCCGTCCAAGCTGCCGCACTTGTCGCACAAAAAGTATGCGGGCTTTTCGGGCGGCAGAACCGCAGCCTCCGGCGGAGCATTGATCCGCGGGGTCTGACAACCCGCCACCAGCACGACTGGCAGAAGCCACGGCTTGAGTCTAAGACGAATTGTTTGCACGTTCATTGCCAGTTCCTTAAGCCGCCTGGAGCGATCGAGATGCTCGGGCCCATTCGATCCAGCGTGAGACCTCGGCAACATCCGGAGGACGGCTGCCGCGCAGGATCTGCTTCCCCTCGGGACTGGCCGCGAATGGTGCAATCAACTCCTGGAGTTCTGCGGGGCTGAACGACGCAATCTCTTCAGGATCGGTCAATCCACACGCTACCAGCAGTTGAGCATCGTGTCCGTAGAGGCCGGGAACCCGGCAGACCAATCGCGCGGACGCCTGCCAGGAGCGAATGATGTCCGCAGATGTGTGCTTGTGTTTCAGCCGAGCTGCCAGGTCGTCGGGATCGGCCTCGAAAAGGTCCTTCACCGTCCGCAGATTGGCGGCGAGGAGCCGCTGGGCCGTCCGGTTGCCAATCGCGGGCGCATCGACGATCGAACTGTTTGGCGCAAGTCGAAAGCGCGGGACTTCGTCGGTGGACGGACTCGCCGTATCGTCGGAGAGCGGAGCGGATGAAGTATCCGAATCCGCTGCAGCAAGACGGGCATCGTCGACAGAAACAGCCGGCGACGGTGAAACGACATCAAACCGCCGCAGACGGGCGCGCGGACTAGCCGCCGCGTCCTGTTCGGCTGCGATGGCATTCGCCCGCGCGGCATCGTCCAGGCTGTCGCCATTCGAACGCGCGGCGCGCGTCAATCGCAAGCCACGGCTGAACGCGGGACGACGGCGTCGATACATGGGTACTTGTGCGTTGATGCCACCCCCTTCCAGGACGGGGGCGGCAATTAATCGATCGATCACTGGCCGTTCCGCGACGCCTGTTCCGTGCTTCTGACCGGGCACCAGTGTTTCCTCCGCATCGAGTTGGGCGAGTGGAACCTTGAGAACTTCCTCGGCGTACCATTGCCGCACGACACGTTCGTCCTCCGGCAGGTTCTCCTGTACCTTTCCCGTTCGCTGATACTCGTCGTAGATGGCTTCCACTAACAGACGTTCGTGCAGATCGTGCATCTGGTTGGTAACCCAGCGAATCGGCGTCGTGAGCGCTGCAAAGAACCCCGCCAAGGTGTTCTCAACTCGCGGAGGTTCGACCGCGGCCTCAGCGAAGGCCCGCTCGAGCACGCGCGCCAGCCCCACAACCGCCGAACCGAGACATCGTGCGACCCGATCCTTACACTCCTGGTCCATCCCTGCCAGCGGATCGCGCGCTCCGGCGGCGACGTTGTAATGCTCGATCAGGGCCTGATAATGCGCGTTGGCTTCGCGGGACCCCTGGCGAATCATGTGGGCGAGCCAATCCTCGCGCCGCGGCACAATTACGTGAGGATAGCCTCCTTGATCGTACTGCAGGATATGCTGCAGTTGCCCGTAGGACTTGGCGATGCTCCACTCCAGGGCGCGATGAACCGCCGGCTCGGCGGAACTTTGCCCGGTGTGGAGCGGCATAAACGGATCGCTGAAGTAGTGCGAAAGGACTCCCGCGGCATACGCAGCATCGCTCCAGGACTCGCGGCGGAGAGCATCCACGGTAGTGGCATACCAGCGTCGCGCGGCGCCGATCGCCCCGCCCCATTCCTGGTCGCCGACGTGCAGCACGTGGTTCGTAAAGTCTTTGAATTGATCGTCGGGCGCTTTGCTGCCGGCCAGATAGACGCCGTGAAAGTGCAGCAGGAGGTCCGTCCACTGCTCCGCATCCGCACCGCGCAAATGGCGCAGCGCATCCATCGCCAGCCGATGGTGCGTGTTGCGGCACTTGGAGGTGAAAACGAGCTGAAAGAGCAGCGACACGGTTCGGAGGGAGTGTTGGTGTTTTGTGCCCTACGGAAGAGCGGGTCGTATTGTCAAGTTGGAGAAGCTCAGGCTTGCCGATGCCGATTCATCGCGCTCGCACCTGGACGAGCCGTTTGCTCACGGAAGCGGCGTGACACTGACGTCGAGTGCGGCCGTGCGAGGGAAGCTCTTTCCCAGCGGCGGCAATGTCCCCAGGAACTCATCCAGTGCCTGACGATACTGTTCGGGCTGAGGATCGTTATGGTTGCCGCCAGGAATGGTAATCATGCGTTTGGGCCCCGGCGCCGCTTCAAAGAGCGCCAGCCCCTGGGCGTAGGGAATCACCTGATCGGCATCGCCGTGACTGAGCAACAAGGGGCCGCGATAAGTCTTGATTTTGTCGAGCGAATTCATCTGCATCGACATCAGCGAACCGATGGGGAGCCAGGGCAATTGGTGCTGGGCCACATCAGGCAAAGAAGTGAACGTGCTGGAAACGACCAAACCGCGACAGTTATCGGCTGCTGCCAAATCGATGGCTACCGCGCCGCCCAATGAGTAGCCCATCAAGACAACATCGGTTTCCGCGATCCCCTCCTTTTCGGCCAGCCATTTGCGGGCTGCGCGGGCATCGAGCATGACCCCGGCCTCGGTCGGGCGTCCTTCGCTCCGGCCATAGCCGCGATAGTCGAGCGCCAATACCGAGAGGTTATGGCGCCGATTCAGCGATCGTAGCGATTCGGCCATCAACGTCACGTTCCCGCCGTTGCCATGCAGCAGCAACGCATGAGCCACAGGCGCTTCGTGGCGGACGTACCAGCCGTGCAGTCGGACCCCGTCTGCGGCGGAGAAGTATGCATCCTGGGTCAGTACGGAAGTCTGTTCCCATTCACCAGCCGGGTACTTGGCGGGCTGAAAGATGCTCTTCCGCTCGGTGGGCGCGAGTGGCGACCAATCTCCGAGGGTCGCGCAGCCATGGAGCACCGCGAATACGACGCAGCATCCAAGCCACCACGCAGATCGACGCGCTTCCATGCGAGAAGTCCGGGAGTAATTCACGTCCGGCAACCCAGGGGAATCACAGCTTGCGACTCGGTTCGGGCGCCAATTCGCCGGGTATCCATCAGGAGGTGCGGACGCTATCAGACCCGCCGGAACGGGTCAACGGCAGCTGCGTGCCAGAATCCCAAATCAACGCAGGCTGCCCAATTTGACGAGCACGCCGTCGAGCGACTTACTAAGGTCGATGCCGCGGAATCTCCGCCTTGAAGTCGCCGAGACTTGGCCAGTGCAGGCGCTTGTCGAGATCGACTTCGCTCACGATGACATCTCCCCATTCCCGTGCAGTGCCGAGTTGTTGACCGTCGTGGCCAAAAATGGCCGAGACCATCCAGTCCTGAGAGCGATCGGTGTATGTGCTGCTCACGATGTAAACATGGTTTTCGCAAGCTCGGGCCGCGACCAGTTCAGGATTACAACCCCACACGGGAAAGGCGATCACTTCCGCCCCGCGGTTAGCCAGTTCCCGGGCGACCTCTGGAAAGAAGCCATCGTAGCAAACCATCATGCCGAGCCGTCCAAAGCGGGTTTCAAAGACGGGGTATTCGTCGCCCGGCTGAATGCCGCCCTCGATCTCGCTTCGGGGCAGGCAGACTTTGCGGTACTTGCCGACGACGTTGCCATCGGGCCCGATCAAGACGGCGACGTTGTAAACCAAATGCTCGTCACGTTCGAGCAGGCCTGCCACGAGGTAGAGATCGTGCTGTTTCGCGAGCTTGCCAAAGTACTCTGTCGACGGTCCAGGAATCGGCTCGGCACATTCGACATAGTTCTTTCCCGCACCGTAGTACGTGAGCGTTTCCGGCAACACGACAAGATCGGCGCGCTGTTTGGCGGCTTTCGCGATAAGCGGAGCAAACTGCTGACACTTGTCGGCGGATGAACTTCCCGCCCGCGGCTGATAGTGAATCGTCGCCAGCCGTGCGATTCGGGGTGGGGGCGGGTCGACAGCCTTCAGGGAGACGTCGCTCCACGAGACCTTACTGCCTGGAGCCCACCGCGCGTGGAGTTCGATCACGGCCTGTTTGGCAGCTGGCGGGGCGCGGTACGTGCCGAAGAATTCCCTCGAACGCTGGCCTGCTTCGTCGCCCGACTCGGCTGAAGAGAGCTTTTCCGAGGGATACTCCGGCTCCGCTCGCGGCTTCGATCCCCGCGCGTAGGGAGCCGACGAGGCCTCCGCGTGCGTTACGACTTGGCCGTCCGTGTCTTGCCAGAGGATGCGAACCAGAACACTTCGCCGCGGACAGGCGACGTTTTCCATCTCGTAGACTGCACGAAACTGATAATACCTACCCCCTTCGACGGGCACCGGTGTCTGCCACCAACCGGCAAGACCCTCTCGCTGATCCGCTTCAATCACCAACGTCCCGCCAAGTGAACCCGGTCCAGATCCGCGGTCGGGAACGAACGAGAACGTGGGTCTGATTTCGTCGCGGGGAGCAACAGCTTTCCAATCCCGAGGGGGTTCATCGGCTAGCGCTGAAGCGGCGAGAAAAGCGACGGCGATGAATCGCCCAATTATTAATCGCATGGCAGGCTCCGATCGGATGCTGATGTGATTTATCTCACGGCGGTGCTCCAGACCACAGCAACTGCGTGCCAACCGAAACTCAATCGCCACTTGCTTTGGCCCGGCGGGTGCGCCGCTTACCTGCAGAATCGGCCAACGACTCGGAAGGCCTGTCGACGCCGTCATCGAGAAGCTGGGTGATGGAAGTACCGTCCCCGAGAACGCCGGTCACCAGATGAATTCTTTGCTCGGTCTCATTCAACACTTGATAACAATGCTTGAGGTGCGTAATTCCGAGCTCGTAGCGGGCCAGAGATTCGGCCAGGCCCAGCCCCCCCTCCTCAAGTTCGTGGACGATCTTCTCCAGTTCCGCCAGCGACACTTCGAACGATCCGGGGGCCGTGGTAGGCTCCGGGGACGTGGAATCTGATTTGGGATCAAACAGAGGACTCTGGTCGAACGAGGCAGCCAACGGATGTCCCTTTTGCAGACGGGGTCGAAACGGCTGTTCCTACTTTGACAGCATAGGGAGATCGGACCGCGCCCGTCTAGTCGCCAGGTTGCCAGAGATGACAGTGGCTGTGTCGCAGGTTATCTTTGCTGCCTATGCAATCTACCCCTCCCCCCAATCCCGCGGCCACTCCTGCCGAGATGGGCAAACCCCGTTGTCACGTCGACGACAATCTGCAGATTTCGTCGGCCAACGCCCGTTCGGGATTGCTTCTGTTCTTCGTCTACTTGGCGTTTTATGCCGGCTTCATGGCGCTGGCGGCCTTGGCGCCGCAGGTGATGAGTCGCCCGGTACTGGCGGGAGTCAACTTGGCTATCGTCTATGGCATGAGCCTGATCGGAGGAGCGCTCGTTGTGGCAGCAGTCTATATGTGGCTCTGCGGCGGTAATGCCCGTCAGCATGGCCACAGACTGGAGGATCACCGATGATCTACGAAACCTCCTGGACAGCCATCGGGGTTTTCGGGTTCTTTGTGGCGGTGGTGCTCGCGATCAGCTTCTACCTGGGGGCCAAGGCCAAAAGCGCCAGCGGGTACTACGCGGCCCACGGCCAGATTCCGTGGTTCGTGAACGGAGTGGCCTTCGCTGGCGACTACCTGTCTGCCGCGTCGTTTCTGGGCATCTGCGGGATGATCGCCTTTTACGGATACGACGGTTTCCTGTACTCGATCGGCTATCTTGCCGGTTGGATTGTCGCTTTGCTCGTAATTGCCGAACCGCTCAAACGATTGGGAAAATTCACGTTCGCTGATGCGCTTGACAGCCAATTCAACAGCCGCGGCATCAAACTGGCGGCGGCAATCAGTACGCTCGTCGTCAGCGTCTTTTATTTGATCCCACAGATGGTCGGGGCTGGTGCGCTCGTCAAGCCGCTCCTGGGGCTTTCCCACGAAATTGGCGTGGTGACAGTCGGAATTGTCGTCGTCCTCATCGTCGTTACTGCAGGGATGGTTTCGACTACCTGGGTGCAGTTCATTAAGGGGGGAATGCTGGTTGTCTTTTGTGCCATCCTGACTGCGATGATCCTGAATCGCGGTCTGTCAACGAGGCCGCTGACGAGCGGTTCGCCTGGAATAGAAACGCCATCGCATTCGATCGTCGCTCCGACCGGCGACTGGGCAACCGACCGTGGAAAGCCGTTTCGACAGATCGAAGTCGCCCCCGGCAGGATCGTCGTCGAGCACGACGGGGGCACGGGGTGGCAGCGCGTCCAGTGGTCGGAGCGCCGCGATGGCTTGCTGCTGGTCAACGGTCTGCCCCACGGACGCGGCGACGGACAAGCCGACTTTGAGCCCGTCGGCAGGATTTTTCAACTTTCCCAGGAAAGTTAAGCGACCGGGCCGCTCGGGCCCCTTGCCTACCTCGCCTCGCTCGACAAGAGCCAAATCGAGGTTTGGCGCAATATCAAACTGACGGATGGCGCGGGAGTCGAAACGACAGTCTATTTTCCGCGGATCGTGCCAGGAACCAACCTGCTGACTCCTGGCGGCAGCCCCACGTTCGCCGCCATCCGTAAGCCGTGGTTTGTGACGAACGACGGTCGAGAAGTTTTCGACTGGAGCGCTGTCTGGTCGAAGCTCGATTTCCTGTCGCTCATGATCGCGTTGTTTGCAGGCACCGCTTCGTTGCCGCATATTTTGATTCGATATTACACCGTGAAGGACCAGGCCTCGGCCCGCAAGAGCACGGTTGTCGGCATCGCGTCGATCGGCTTTTTCTATGTGCTGACGCTCTATCTCGGTCTGGGGGCGATGACCAGCGGCACGCTGGATGTGACCGACTCCAACATGGCCGCGCCACTCCTGGCCCGCTCGTTCGGCGAACTTCCGTTTGCGATTATTTCCGCGATCGCCTTCACGACGGTCCTCGGGACGGTCAGCGGCCTCATCCTGGCAGCCAGCGGCGCGGTCGCCCACGACTTTCTGTCCAAATTCCTCGAACTCGACTTGAACGACCACGCCAAGGTCCGCGCCGGAAAAATCACGGCGGTCGTGGTGGGAATTGTGGCGATGACGCTGGGGATCCTGTTCCAGGGGATGAATGTCAGCTTCCTGGTGGGCTGGGCCTTTAATGTCGCCGCGTCCGCAAACCTCCCCGCGCTTGTCATGCTCCTCTTCTGGCGCGGCACGACAAAGCAAGGCATCACGGCGGCGATCTTCGTGGGAATGCTGACCTCGCTGGCCTGGATCCTGCTCTCGGCCCAGTGCTACAAGGATGTGTATGGTATCGACCCAGAAATGGCACTCGTCCCGTTCAGCCAACCGGGGATCGTAACGATTCCGCTGGGCTTCATCGTGCTGGTCGCGGTATCGTTGCTGACCCAAACTGACCGGATATCAAAACCAAGCAACTGACTACTCCGCAAGTTTTCCGACGAGATGCAAGCGGAGCAGGTTGAGCGCCTGCTTGGCTGCCCGCGGGCGCAGGATCTCGGGATGACCCGAGTATGGAATTTCTTTCTGCACTCGGCCGCCAGGGAATTGCAGTACAACGGCCAGCGTACCAGCACTCGGTGTTTCCGGATCGCGAAATGTTGCCGGGCCGATGAGCAGGTGGTAGTCGACCTGGGGGACTGCAGCCGACGAGAGTTCCAGCCAGTTGCTTGGTGACGTATGCACGGCCCCGCCGACGAACTGTCCTGGAACACCGAGTGCCGCGAGCCATTGTGTCGCGAGCCCACAGGTTCCCCACTCGGTTACTGCGAGGGTTTGTTGCCGCTCGGCAAGGAGTCGCACCACGACCTGCTGCAGTTCGTCTTCCTCGTAGCCGAAGATCAAGTCGCCCAAACAGTCGTGTATCGTGTCGATCGTCGATTGCATCGATGCGCGAGCATCGTCGTGGGTTTCGCCGGCCGCCGAGATGCGAAGCGTGATCGTCGCCTGATGGACGGTGATTCCCACGAGCGGATACCGCTGCCGTGCGATCAGATCAGGCAGCATCGCTTCCAAATCGCTTTCTCCAACTCCAAAACACTTAATGCGAAAATGGGAAATCACTCGCCGAACGCCTAGCAGCTCTTGCACGGCGGGAGCCACCGTGGCCTGCCACATTTCTTTCATTTCGGCGGGAACACCTGGCAAGGCAAACACGCGTGCGGGCTTGCCGACGGCCCGAGGAATTTCGAAATCGATCCCCGGTGCAGTTCCGTGGGGATTGGAGATCGGCCTGCTCCCTTCCGGAAACTGCGCCTGCACCAGGTTGGCTGGCGGCATCTCCCGTTTCCGGCGGGCGAAGAGAGCCCGAATGTGCGTCAGAGAGGCGTCATCTTGCACGAGCGGAACGCCGGCCAGATCAGCCAGGGCTTGCCGCGTCAGGTCATCCGCTGTCGGGCCCAGTCCGCCGGTGGCTATCACCAGGTCGGACCGCTCGCAAGCCTGCCGGAACACGAGGATGTTGTCGGCCATCACATCCCCGACCGTGGTGTGAAAAGCGACTGGCACGCCCACCTCGCCTAAACGCTGGGCCAGCCACTGGCTGTTGGTGTCCAGCCGTTGTCCGCTCGTCATTTCGTCGCCAATCGAGATGATTTCCGCCCGCATGAATATAATTTCCCAATCAACACGTCAGGATGAACCGCCATGAAAGAGCTAACTCTCGAAATCAATGGCATGCACTGTGCCAGTTGCGTGGCGCGTGTCGAAGGGGCGCTGCGCAAAGTTCCCGGCGTCGCATCGGCCAGGGTCAATCTGGCAATGCACCAAGGTTCTGTATCCTACGACCCCGCCCAGGCCAATTGGGAGGCCCTGGCCTCCGCGGTGGCCGCCGCAGGCTACGAAGCCCGCCCCGCGGCAGCGCCAGACGAGGCGGCCGAGCGTCTTGCCACCCGTTCACGCGAGGAGTTGTCCACCTGGCGCCGTCGACTGGCGATAGGCGGAGCACTTCTTCTACCGCTCGTAGGCTTGCACTTTCTGTCGGGAATTTCGCATCGGTGGAGCGCGTTCGGGCAAGCCATTTTGGCCGCCGCAATGTTGGGGACAGTCGGCTGGCCGTTCTTCGTCGGCGCGTTCAAGCAACTTCGGCATGGTACGGCCACGATGGACACGCTGATCGCACTGGGAACCGGGGCCGCCTTCGCAGCAGGAGTTGCCGATCTCGCGTCTGGGACACACAGCATGAACTTCATGGACGGCGGCATGATCCTGGTGTTTATCACGCTTGGCAAGTACTTGGAAGCACGGGCCAAGGGGGAGGCCTCGCAGGCCATTGCAAAACTGCTGGGCTTAGCCCCTCCCGTGGCTCGTGTCGAACGAAATCTCAATGTCGCCGAAGTCCCCCTGGCCCAGGTTGCACTCGGCGAAGTCCTGATCATCCGCCCTGGCGACAAAGTACCGCTCGACGCCGAAGTCTTGCAGGGCAAAAGTGAACTCGACGAGGCTTGGCTCACGGGGGAATCATTGCCAGTTGCCAAAGAGCCGGGCAGCGAGATCTACGCTGGCTCGATCAATGGGACCGGCTCGCTGCGGGCGCGTGTGGTCTCGACCGCAGGGAAGACCTGGCTCGCCCAGACCATCGAACTCGTGCGCCAGGCACAAGAGTCGAAAGGCGAGGTGCAGCGGCTGGCCGATTGGGTCGTGGCATGGTTCGTCCCTGCCGTCCTGGTGATCGCAATCGCCACGCTTGTCGTCTGGAGCATATCCGGTTCGTGGTCCTTTGGCCTTTCCTGTGCGGTGGCCGTGCTGGTCGTAGCGTGTCCTTGCGCCTTGGGACTCGCCACGCCCGCTGCCGTGCTGGTTGGCACCGGACGCGGAGCCACGAGCGGCATTCTCATCAAAGATGCGCAGGCGCTGGAGACGGCGGGTCGTTTGACGGCGGTACTGCTCGACAAGACCGGGACGATCACGATAGGCAAGCCGCAGGTCGTCGCCATCGAGCCGCACACAGGACAATCGATCGAGCAACTACTGGCCCTCGCCGCGGCCGCCGAGCAGCACAGCAGTCATCCGCTGGCGAAGGCGATTGTCGAGCGCGCGTTGCGCGATCCGCTTTCTACGCCGTCGGTAACCAGCATCGAGAACATTCCAGGTCAGGGGATCTCCGCCAGAAGTAACGACGGAAATCTCCTGGTTGGAAGCGAATCGCTCTTGCGTGGTCGCGGCATTTCCGTCCCCGTATCGGAACTGCTCAAGCCGGGTCAAACGGCGATCTATCTTGCCTTGGCGGAACAGTACGTGGGACGCATTGTCTTGGCAGACGCAGTGGCCTTCACCAGCCGTGAGGCGATTGATCAGCTGGGCCACCTCGGGCTCAAGGTCGTCATGATTTCGGGTGATCGTCAAGAAACGGCAGAGGCAATCGCGCAGGACGTTGGCATCGAACAGGTCTATGCCGAGGTGAAGCCTGAAGACAAACTGCGAATTGTGCAGGAGTTTCAAAGCTCTGGCAGCGTCGTGGCCATGGTGGGGGATGGCATCAACGACGCTCCAGCCCTCGCGGCTGCGGAACTGGGGATTGCGATGGGTTTGGGGGCCGATGTCGCCATCGAATCGGCCGATATCGTCCTCGCCCGACATGATCTTCGTTTGGTCGCGCGGGCGATTCGATTGTCGAGAGCAACGCTCGCAGTGATTCGCCAGAACCTGGCATGGGCGCTCGTCTACAACGTCCTGCTCATTCCCTTGGCCGCCGGCGTGCTGATGCCTTTCCTCGGAATCCGATTGCCACCCATCTTGGCCGCTGCCGCCATGGCTCTGAGCAGCGTCTCCGTGGTATTGAATAGCCTGCGGCTGAAGTGGCTGTCGATTGGACCCTGAAACAGACTTGCGGTTCGCTACACCCGCAAGAAAGTGAGAGAGGGCGAATGGTTCGCCCTCTCATGATTCAATCAAGATCTGTAGAACGGAATCGGTTCAACTACTCGTTGTTGTTACCCCGTTGTCCGCCACGCTGGCCGCCTCGTTCACCACCCCGCGGACCTCCGCGTCCACCGAATCCGCCGAACCCGGCGTTTTCGGGCATTTTGAACTCTTTGCCCTTCATTTCAGTGAACTTGGTCTTCTGAGCGTCGGTCAGGACGGCCATGTAGGCCTCGGTCCGCTTGGTCTGCAATTCGCCCATCTTTTCTCGCATTCCCTCGCGGTCACCCGACTGGAAGAGCTCCTGCATCGCGGCGCGATTGTCTTCATCCGCCTTGGTGAACTTGGCTTTCTGATCCTCGGTAATCTCGAGTTGCTTTGAGATCTCCTCGTCGGTCAGGGCGGCAACACCCATCTGCTGAATGCGGATTTCATTCAGGCGCTTCATCTGATCCGGGAGGAGGATCGCAGCGAGCTTTTCCTTTTCGACCTTGGCCCGCTCAGCAGCTTGAGCGCGGAACTCTTCGAGTTGCTCTGGGGTCAGTTGCTGGCCAAAACCACCCCGTCCGCGCTGACCGGGTTGGTCAGGCTGTTGGACGAAATACTGTTCGCCCGGGATCGATGTTTCGCTGTTCGGATCTGGGCGATTGCCGCCGCGTCGCTGGCCGCGCTGGCCGCCTTCGCCGCGCTGGCCACCCTCACCACGTTGACCGCCAAATGCGCCCCGCATCGGCCGCAGTTCTTCTTGCAGCTTTTGGACAGCCGCGACCTGCTCTTCCGTCAGGCCCAGTTCCTTTTGTACTTCTTCGATACGGAGAAGCCCGAGTAGGCTTTGCCCGCCCCCGAAACCACCGCCAAAGCCACCGAACCCGCCCCCGAAGCCGCCACGGCCACCGCGACCGCCAGGCTGCTGCGCCTGAGCGACGGCAACCAAGCACATCAAAAGTGCTGTCGCCAGCGTCACCCCAATTCGAAACTTCATTGCACGCTCCTCAAAAATGTGAAAACTCGCCAGCCGATCGATCCCCGTTGATGTGAACTTCGCCCGCCCGAGGGTCGGCACATCCCCGCTAGGTCTCGCACGAATGTGCGACCGACCGCGACCGAACCATAATAAAACTCGGCCCGGGCGGGGGAACAATTACCGCTGTTACGTTGAACACGACCGCCGGGCCTGGGTTTCGCCTTGGCCCTCACAGAATTTCCGATTTCTTGCTGTAAATCCCTATTCCTGGGTCGAGTGGTCCGAGGCAACAGCATCCCAAGACCGGCTACTGACTTGGCAGCGGTCCATTTGTCTCCTCGCTGCTCCTTGAAGTTCCGCGAAACCAGCACTAAGATCAGTGGCGTTAGGGATTTGCGGCCGCTTGCAGCCTTCACTGCTAAAGAGCCATCACCTGTTTCGTGGCGTTTGGTGTTTCGCGAAACGTCTGATCGGAAGCTCTCCCCCTGGGAATGAGCCGTTGGAGGCGTCGGCCTGCGGTTTCCGTGGGCTGTGTGGGTGTCGAGCATTCGCAGTGCGGGGCTGGTATTTGCCTCGTTACTGAAATGCCGCCCTGTATTCGGGCCGGCCGCAGATCCGCCCAACCTCCCGCTTGGAGTTTCCGCTACCGATGACCAGTTCCGCCTCGTCCGATAAGTCCCCGCCTGACGCTCCGCGCCCTGCCGGACCTTCAACCCTGGCCGTCCATGCGGGAGAAGCTCGCCAGAAACCCATCAACTCGATCACCGACCCGATCGTTTGCGCGGCGACTTATACGTTTTCGAACACGCAGGCGATCATCGACTATATCGAGCAGAAGCAAGACCGAGAGGAGTACGGCCGGTACGGAAATCCGAGCGAGAAGGTTGTCGAGCGAAAGCTGGCCACACTCGAAGCTGGCGAAGACGCAGTTCTATACGCTAGCGGCATGGCCGCGATCGTCGGCCTTTTGATGACGAAGCTCAATTCCGGAGACGAAGTCGTCTTTTTCGACGAGTGTTATCACCGCAGCCGCGAATTCTGCTCGAAGCATCTGTCGCGATTCGGCGTAGTCACACGCCAGGTGAAAGCGTGCGACTACGACGCGATGGCGGCCGCGATCAACCCCCGGACGAAGCTGCTCGTCAGCGAATCGCCGACGAATCCGCACCTCAGCGTTGTTGATCTCGAGAAGTTCGCCGAACTGGGCCGACGGCACCACGTCGAAACGCTGATCGACGCCACGCTGGCCACGCCCTACAACGTGCAGCCGCTGACTTACGGCGTCGACTACGTCCTGCACTCCGCGACGAAGTACCTCGGCGGGCACAACGACCTGCTCGCGGGCGTAATCATCGGCAGCCGCGAAAAGCTCGAACCGGTCCGTAAGCTCCGCGGAATCATGGGGGCGATCAATTCGCCGCACAACATGTACCTGCTCGAACGGGGACTCAAAACGTTCGAACTGCGGATGCAGCGGCAGAACGCCACGGGCCAGGCCGTCGCCGAGTTCCTGGCCGGCCATCCGCGCGTCAGCCGCGTCTACTACCCGGGGCTCCCTTCACACCCGTACCACGAAATCGCCCAGCGGCAGATGCGGGGCTTTGGCGGGCTGGTGACGTTCGAGGTTCGCGATGCCGACTGGAAGGCGACGGCTGCGGTGGTCGACGCCGCCAAAATCGCCCGGATCGCTCCGAGCCTGGGGGGCGTCGAATCGCTGATCGAACAGCCGCTCGTGATGAGCTATTTCGAAGTCCCGGCCGAAGACCGCCGCCGGTTCGGGATCAGCGACAACATGATCCGACTGTCGTGCGGGATCGAGAACACCGAGGATATTGTCGAGGATTTGCGGCAGGCGCTCGAAGCAAAGTAGTCGGAAATAGTCAGCAGGACTTGCTCCCCTTTAAATCGCCTCGGTCTCTCCCTGGGGGGCAATCGACGGGACCAGGCGCGCCGGCGATGTGAGTTGCCAATTGCGCCGCCGCGGACCACCGGTTAGCGCCGTCCCCAGCAGGATGAACGCGGAAACGCCGACGCCGATCGCCAGGGGCGCGCCAAGCCAAGTCAGCAGAGGGTACAGCCCAAACGCGAGACACACGACCACGAGCGGAGTCAAGCCGACCAAGTCATACGCGGGGATCACATACTGCTTAAGTCGAATCCGCGACCAGGTTGACAAGAGGTTGCGGCATCCGCCCGTATAGACCGCGTATCGGATGATGGCGGCAACTACCCCGGCCATTGCGACAAATAGTCCGGTCTTTGAATAGTATTCGGCGGCAGCCCAGGAATCGTTTGGAATCGGCACTAGCGAGATGATCGCGTATAGATAGAAACCTGCCAGCGCCGACCAGGCCCAGGCCTGCCAGAAATCGACTAATCGTTCTGGAGCCGTGAAGGCGAGCGCCTTCCAGGGCCAAAACTGCGTGATATCCACTTCGCGGCGAGACTTGTCAGAACTGAGCGCGCGCTGTTGGGTTTCAAAAAATTCGCGTTGCCAAGTCGAATGATCGCGAATCAAGTCGTCCCACGGAAACGCCGCCAGCGACTGCCAGACGCCCCACCACGCGATGGGGTAAGTGAGCACGAGAACCACAAGCTGCGGACAAGGGCCAACCCAAGTGAGTCGGATCGAAAGCGCAAGCCCCAGTGCGACGAACCACGCAAACCACGGCTCGCCCGTCAGCAGCAGCGCCAAGACCAGCACCAACAAGTGCGTCGTCAAGAATACGAGCGGCACCAGCACCGGCGAGAGATCCGGCCGAAAGGCAAACGGCAGCAGCAAGAGACCGAGGAGAATTGCGTCCTGCGGCACCAGACTGATCGGCGACAGAGGCAATGGATGCCGGCGGTCCCAGGGCGTTCGCGCCAGAAACTCGCGATATTCCTTGTGAAACAGCGGATGGCTGCCGAGCGCTCGATACAGGCCGTAGACGCCGGCTGCGGCAATCAGCAATCCATCCCGCACTCGATGCATCCGCGATGCCAGTTCCCAACCTTCGAATGAGGCGGCAATGCAAACGACAACTTGAATGATGGCGACAAACGCCACGACCAGTCCGATCGTCCAGCCCGGCGGAGCCACTTGCCGCAGCCACTGGATCGTCGCCCGTGCTGGATTCGTGCGGCGTGAACTCTTGTTGCCCTGCATCACTTCCCCTCCTCGAAATACCGCTCGATCGTGTCGAGTGTCTCGGGATGCGTGAGGCGGGCCAGCACCTCGGCCAGTGGGCCGTCGCACTTGGTGAGCTGCCGTAAGCCGGCGAGCGTATCGTGGGCGGCGACTTGTCCCTCGCGCAGGACGACTACCTCGTCGGCCGTTTCTTCGACCAGTTCCGGCACCGGCGCGGTCATCACGATCGTCCGCTTCTCGCCCTCCGCCAGACGCCGCAATACTCGCTGCAATGCCAAGATACCCGCCGGATCGAGGCCCCCCGCAAACGGCTCGTCGAGCAACAGGATCGGCGCCTCGGTCACCAAGACTGAGGCGATCGCGATTTTTTTCTTCTGGCCATTGGAATAACTGCGGATCGGCCAGTCTCCCTCGCGGCCGAGTTGAAACAAGTCCAGCAGCCGCTCGACATGGTCCAGCAGCCGATCGATGTCCAGATCGTACAGCCGACCAATCCCCAGCAGAAACTCGCGCCCCGTGCGGCTCTTGGGGAGCCAGGGGTGATCGGGCAGATAGACGACCCGGCGGCGGATCGCCAGTTCCTCTTCCTCGCTTCGCCGCCGCCGCAGGCCGTCGATCTCGACATACCCCTTCTGCGGCGAGAGGATGCCGGCCATGACCGAGAGCAGCGTCGTTTTCCCCATGCCGTTGGGACCAACAATCGCCGTCAGCCGGCCGGCCGGAATCTTGAGGTCGATCTTCGACAAGACCGGCCGAACGCCGTAATGCTGCGTGACTCCCGCCAGGTGAATCATCATGCGGCTCACAGAGGAACGATCGCGCCAGCGGCGCTCGCCAGCGTCTGCCGGTTGTTCGCTCCAGAGCGACGAATCTTGAACGAGTGCAGGGGCGAAGTCGCCTCCGCTCTGCCCGGTGCGGTAGTCGTCACTGTAAGATGTACGGTAGGCAAGCTGGAAACGATCGTTCGCCGTCAGTGATCGGCTGGCGACCGCATATCGAAGGAGATAGTCGATGACGCGATTCTCACTCGCATGTTTCGGGCTAGCGGCGAGCGTAATGATCGGTCTGGGCAACGATGCCTCTGCTCAGGAGTCAGCCGCCAACGCGGTTCCCCCACCGGAGGCCGTCTTCCGTTCGCCAGCGCCGCCCTACGTGCCTGATGCCCCCGTCGCCGGCACGATTAAATTCGTCGGCTCCGACACGATGCAAGCGATCGTCGAGCATTGGATTCGTGGACTAAAGCGGTTTCACCCAGACGCCAAGTTTGAGCTCGATTGCCGCGGATCGGAATCGGCGTTGCCTGAGCTTGCCAAGGGAGAGCCGGTTGTCGCCCTGATGAGCCGACCGCTTTCCAAGGACGAACTTGCGAAGCTCGACCGCGACGATTCGACGCTGCTGTCGCTGGCCGTGGGAAAGGATGCGCTGGCGGTGATTGTCCATCCGGAGAATCCAGCGAAGTCGCTCACTCGCGAACAGCTGCAGCGGATCTATCGCGATCGGGGCGACTCCCCACCCGCCAAGTGGGGCGATTGCGGCCTGGCCGGTCCCTGGGCCGATATGCCGGTCGAGCCTCACTGCCGCGACGCGGACTCCGTCTCGCGGCGCTATTTTCGTGGCTTCGTTCTCGACCCCGAGGAAAAGGAAGGCAAGCTCACCGAACACACGACTCACGCCGAACACGCCGACGCCGTGGCCGCGAGCAAGGGAGCCATCGGCTACATTACGCGGACTGCGGCCAGCGACCGCGTGAAGGTTGTCCCGCTCATCCTCGCCGCCGAATCGTCGCCCATCGGGCCGACGGACGAAGCGATCGCGTCCGGGGCATATCCTCTCGTCCGTGAGCTGTTTATCGTCGTCCGAGTTCCAAAAGGCAAGTCGCTGGCTGGAATCGAGCAAGAGTTGGTTCGCTATGCGCTGAGTCGCAGCGGCCAGGCCGATGTCGTCAAGGATGGTTTCTATCCACTGGCACGTCCCGAGCTTAACGCTCAGTTTGACAAACTGGGCTGGAATCTCGACAAGTAGCCCGCAAGGGGAATCGTCATGTCTGCGAGAACACGGTTCGTCGGTTCTACGCCGTTCGTTCTGCTCGGTTTGTCTCTCTGGCTTGCCGCGGGGACCGCACAGCTCGCCGCCCAGATTGGCGAAGGCCGCTCGCGCGGTCCGGCCAGCGGCGGTGCGCCCGCCGGCGCGATGCGCTATTATCCCGAAGAGGACTACTCGGCCAATCGTTGGCGGCTGGGTGTCAGCGTCCGGAATCTCGAAACGGGTGTGCAATTGACGAACGTCGTCCGCGGCGGTGTCGCGGAGCGAAACGGCCTCGCGGTGGGGGACATCGTCGTTAGCGTCGCCGGCTATCAAGTCGGCTATGTCGATGGACGGCTGTACGACCTGGGTGACGAACTGGCTCGCAATGTAGACCGCCGCGGGCAGGTGACCCTGCTCGTCCTGCGCAATCGCGACGGGCGGCTCACCAACAACTACGTTTCGTTTGCGGATATTCCCGGCGGAGGAGGTGGCAGTGGCGTCGAACCCGACCGCGTGCGAGTTCAAGGCGAAATCATCGGCAGCGGCCTTCGCTTGTCTCCGAATGCGGTGCAAGTCGCCCGCGTCATCGACGTGACCAACAGCCAGTGGGGCAAGGTCGTCGTTGAACGAAAGATCGAACGCAATCCGGGCCAGTTTCCGCTAGATTTCGGCATGTCGATGCAGCCTCGGACTGGGCATAAGTATGCCTGCGACGCGATTATTTATGATCGGGACGTCATGTATTACACCGATCTCGATCCCTTCCCGGCCTCTCCGGGACAGGAACGGAACGTGCGGCTTCGCGTTGTGGGACAACGCCGCATGGCCGATCCGGCCACCTGGTATCGCAAACATTTGGGGCGCAGCCCATCAGCTCAAGAACGCGCCGTGTGGCAGGAGCAGCTGGAATCCGGTATGTCCGAAGACGAAATTGAGGCGCAGTTGCTCGGCGGCAGCGAGTTCTTCGATCGGAATCGCTCGAACCCGACCGAATACGTGCGCGGATTAACGCGAGCTGCCGCCGATCGCGAGCCGACTCCGGAGGAACTGCGGCGCTATACCCAGCAATTGCAGGAACAAGGATCGTCGCGGTCGCGCCTGGCGGAGCAAATGCTCGAAGCGCTGCGCGCTCCGCGGCAGTAATCTCGACTCCGCAGGCCGAGACTTGATTCCTGCTCCCACTGCCGCCGATGGACAGCCGGGTATAATCCACCGTTGGCTGTCCCTTCCTCGTCTCCCCGCTTGAGTCGCTATGTCCAGCTCGCTGCCGTCCGCGTCCCCCGGAACTTCTGCCGAGGAGTCTGCCGCCACCGCCCGGCCCACGACGCTTCGCGCGCTGCGCGAAAGCGGCTGGCAATCGCGGACCGTCAAGCAGGAACTGGCGGACAACTTCCTCGCCGCTTTGGCGCGGGGAGACGAGCTGTTTCCCGGCATGGTCGGTTACGACAGTACGGTCATCCCCGAGATCAATCTCGCGCTTATCGCGGGCCACGACATGCTTTTTCTCGGCGAAAAGGGACAGGGGAAGAGCCGCCTAATGCGGTCTCTTGTCCGGTTCCTCGATCCCGAGCTGCCCTATCTGGCGATCCCTGGCTCGCCGGTCCATGAAGATCCGTATCGGCCGATTACGACCGCCGGTAAACGCCTGGTGGCCGAGTATGCGGAAGACGCGATCCCCATCGCTTGGTGGCCGCGCAGCCAGCGGTATGCCGAGCGACTCGCGCCGGGGACGAAGTTTGCCGATGTCATTGGCGAGATCGACCCCGCCAAGCTGGCCAGCGGCGTCAGCATGTCGACCGAAGAGGCACTCCATTTCGGGCTCATTCCCCGGATGCATCGGGGCCTGTTCGCGATGAACGAACTTCCGGAGCTCGACGAACTGGTGCAGGTGGGTCTCTTCAACATTCTCGAAGAGCGGGATGTGCAGATCCGCGGCTACCCGGTGCAGTTCGATCTCGACATCGTCATTCTCTTCTCGGCGAACCCTTCGACCTACAACCGTAGCGGCAAAGTCATTCCGCAGCTCAAGGACCGGATCGGCTCGGTCATCCACACGCACTACCCGCGCGAGCGCGATTTGGGAATCCGCATTCTCGAGCAGGAGGCCGAGATCGATCTGAGCGGTGAGTGGCCCGTGGTCGTGCCGTATTTCATGCAGCAACTGATCGAGGAAATCACGGTCCGGGCCCGCAAGTCGAAGTACATCGACCAGCAGTCTGGCGTCTCGGCCCGCTTCAGCATCGCTAACTACCGCACGATGATCGCCAGCGCGCGGCAGCGATCGGTCGTGCTCGGCGAAAAGCCGGCCGTTCCGCGAATCAGCGACCTGGGACATCTCTACAGCAGTTCGCTTGGCAAGCTCGAACTCGACCTGATGGGAAGCCACCAGATGTCGGAGCGGCAGGTCCTCGACGCGGTGATCGCTGAAGCGATTCGCACCGTGTTTCAGGAGTACGTCGAAGAGCACGGCCTGGCCGAGATTGGCGAGATCTTCGGCAAAGGGGTCAAGATCGAAGTCGGCGACATGCTCCCCAGCAGCCACTACGCCGAACGGCTGCGGCGCGTCCCCCCCGTGTGGGACAAGGCCTTCGAAGTGAATGCTTCGGGCGAACCAGCCGTTCGTGCTTCATGCGTCGAGTTCGTTCTCGCGGGACTCTACTCGCTCGAAAAAATCAGCCGGGCGCAGCAGCACGGTCAGATTGTCTATCAGGTAGGCTGAACTGCGGAGGACTCGCTTACCTGGAGGGCGAATCATGGACAATTGCCGTTTCTTTGCCCTGGGCGTTTCCCTCGTGGTTGCCCTGGCCCTTTGCAGTTGTTCCGGGGAGCGGCAGGAAGTTGTCGTCTACACGGCCCTCGATCGCGAGTTCAGCGAACCGATACTGGCCGATTTCGAAAAGGCGACCGGGATCAAAGTGGAACCGAAGTATGACATCGAAAGCACAAAGACCGTGGGGCTGACGAACGCAATTCTGGCCGAAGCAGCCCGCCCGCGTTGCGATGTGTTCTGGAATAACGAAATCCTCAATACGCTCCGTTTGCAGGAAGCCGGCCTCTTGGAGAACTACGAATCTCCTGCGGCCGCATCCTATCCCGCGATGTTTCGCGATGCTGAAGGAGCGTGGCACGGCTTCGCCGGCCGGGCCCGTGTCCTCATCGTCAACGAAAACCTCGTCCCCGAGGCGGAGCGGCCCACGAGCATTAACGATCTCGTCAATCCCAAGTGGAAGGGCCAGGTCGGAATCGCGAAGCCGATTGCCGGAACCACCGCCAGTCACGTGGCGTGTCTCTTTGCCTCAATGGGCCCCGAGCCCGCGAAAGAATTCCTCCGCAAGCTGAAAGCCAACGAAGTCAAAATCTACAGCGGCAACAAGCAACTCGCCCTAGGCGCCGCCCGGGGCGAGATTGCCTTTGGACTCACCGATACCGACGACGCGATCATCGAGATCGAACGGGGTCAACCAGTGGCCATCGTCTATCCTGATCGCGAGCCGAACGAAATCGGAACGCTGTTTATTCCCAACTCGATCAGCATCATCAAAGGGGGACCGAACCCCGATGCCGCGAAAACGCTAATCGACTATTTGCTCACTCCCGAGGTGGAAGCGAAGCTGGCGCAGTGCCCCAGCGCCCAGATTCCGCTCAACCCGCAGGTCGAAATCAAGCCGCGTGTCGAAACGCCCCAGACTGTCAAAGCGATGGAAATCGACTTTGCCCAGGCCGCAGCACAGTGGGACGCTGTCGCTAAATTCATGGACCATGAGTTCCTGGCCGCGGAATAGGTTCGCGGCCAAAAGGGACCGCATTAGTAACGGCGGGCGTAGCTCGGTTCCTCGGGCGCGACCTCGTTGGGAGTAAGGATGCCGTCGCCGTTCACATCCATTTCCATGAATTCTTTCACAAGCTCGTCATTCCAACGCGAGGCATACTCGCCCATCGAAACCTGGCCATCGAGATCGGTGTCCGCTTCGAGGAACCAGGAGGGCATTCCCTGGGGCAAGCGGTCGTGAGGAGTCGAAAAGCGGTAGCTGGGATTCACTGCGGCCTGCTCGCCACTAGGACCGCGGCCAAATCCACCGCGTTCCGCGAATCCTGCCTCCCTCCCGAATCCACCTCGTTCGCCGAATCCACCACGACCTCCGTCCCGTTCACCGAAGCCTCCGCGATCTCCAAATCCACCTCGCTCGCCGAAGCCACCTCGCTCGCCGAAGCCACCGCGATCTCCGCCGAAGCCGCCTCGGCCACCAAATCCTCCGCCTGGGCCGCCGAAGCCGCCCGGCGGACCAGCGATTTGTTGTTGGCCCGCGGAAAGTCGGCCTAGATGGGCGGCCAACTCATCGGCAGTGATGTTGCCATCGCGGTTCGCGTCGGCGGCTTGATGTTCGGGCCTCATCCGCTGCCACTCGTCCCGCTCAAGTTGCCCGTTGCGATTGGTGTCGTACTGGCGAATCATCCCTTCGGCAAAACGCCGCATGCGGGACGCGGTTTCATCACCGCTGTTTGACTCGCCGCGAGAGTCGCGCCCCCGGTCACGTTCGCGTTCCCGGTCTCGCTCGCTGCGGCGTTCCGCTTCTTCCCGTTGCTGTTCCGCCTCGCGCTGAGTGACCATGATGCAGAGTTCTTCCATCGTCAGAATGCCGTCTTGGTTTTGATCGGCATCCTCGGGTGGAGTCAACCAGCGTCCCGTCCATTCGTTGCGTTCGAGCATGCCGTTCTTGTTCGCGTCTCGATCGCGAAGAATCCGCTCCTTGACATACTGAACGATTCGGTCATCGAATCGCTGATCCGCAGTTTGCGAGCTGATGCCGATTTGAATCGGCACATCGAATCCGGGTACCGCCGACGAATCTCCGCCCGCGATTCCGAAGCCCCGAGGACCGGCCGGCGCTGGTGGGGCTTCGTTGCGATTCCGGTCGCGATCGCGCGAATTGCCGTCTCGTTCTTCTCGATCGCGATCTCGGGAATCACGGTCTCGGGAATCGGGCGATTCGCGTTCGCGTTCGCTTCCGCCCCTGCTACTTCCACCGCGATCACCGCCACCCTGTTGCATGCTGCTTGCCAGCCGCTCGATCGGAACTCCTTGGCGGACATCGATTCCAGCTCGCTCGGCCATGCGCCGGGCAAATCCCCCCTCTCGGCTCTCCATTTCCTGCGGGTCGATCACACCATTCCCATTGGCATCGGCCCGGCGCAAAAACTCGGTCGGATCAAATCCACCACGTCCGCCGAATCCACCGCCACCAAACCCACCCCCAGGTCCGCCGCCGCCTGGTCCGCCACCTCCGAATCCGCCCCCACCGAAACCACCGCCGCCGAAACCACCGCGCCCCGATTCGCCCCCACCAGGGCCGCCTCGCTGGGCGAAGGCCGTCGTTGCGATGCACACCCCCAGCACCAGGGCGATCACAAACGTATAGGGATGCAACGACGTCCTCATAACCACTCTCCCAGGCAGGGGCGAAGCGTTCAGTCTAACTCCTAATGAACCCTTTTCATCTCCCAAAGTTCCGTATCAGAAAGGTGGACAGGTGACTTCATGTACACATCCAGTAACACTCCCCTTCTCGGGAGCGAATCAATTTGAAACGTCACAAGTGTGATCGGCGGCGGTTCGGTTTTGCTCGCACTAACGACGACTTTTAATTCAAATCAGAACATATGTTCACTAGTACGCGCAAGTTGTCCACGACGACTGACGGCCCCGCCCGGCACCTGACTGACTTTGCCGTCCGCGCAAGGGCGTCCGAAGAATCGGCGCAACGTCAAACAGGGTTAGGGTTTCAGCTCGTGCCAGTTATAGCGCTCGGCGCGGTCATCCTCGATTAGCCATTCCGGAGATGACGATTTTTCCCAAGTTGCCGGGCTGTCTGCGTTCGGGCGGTTCGCCTGTTGCGATGCCCTTGGCAGCCAGATCGAATCGACGGGGAGTCAGCAACATGACCTGGACTGTCTCAACGAGCGGCTACTGGATAATCGCCATTGGCGTCGTACTGTCGGCGTGGCCGCATCCTCTTGGCGCACAAGAAGACCACTATCCGGCGCTGGGGTTCACGCTCCCCTCCAGCAGCGTCCAGGCAGTCTCTGAAGGCTTGCGAGGGGAACCGAAATCCTTGGCCAAGCAGCCCTCGAGCGCGTCGCCAGGAAAACTGCGTGGAATAAAGGTGGCTTCCACGTTTCCGGCGCCCACTCCATTGGCTGCAGCAGAAGCCACCGTTTTTCAAAGAGCGGCGCATGTGCAATCGGATTTGCGCGTGGCGCGCTCGCCGGCAGCCGCTACCCAAGCAGCGGCCCCGCAAATCCCCGTCATCAAATCGCCCAACCCGACTCCGCAGCCTCCCTACACGCTTCATCGGCAGACTGATGTCGTGCCGCAACCTGCGATGCCCCCGCCCGATTTCACCGGGAGCCGCCCCCCCGTCGGTGCTTCACCGCCTGGGCTGTGGCTGGTGAGTCAGTTTTTGGGAGAACTTCCAGTCGATCTCCAAACATCGTCGCGACCTGTCGAAGAGCCAGCCGCAACTACGGCAGAGCAAACTGGTGCTGTAGCCATTCGCCCGTCCAGTTCTCACCGGCTGGCCAGCCACCAGCGGGCGAGCGAACCGGCAGCGCCGCCGCCAATCCCACCAGTTCCCACCCAGGAACCCCTGATCGCTCCGGTTCCGCCCACATCGAATGAACCGCCCGCCATTGTGGAAATCGTCGCGGGTACTCCGCCGACCAATTCTTATCAACCGGTCCTGTGGCCCAACTATCTGGAGGGCCGTTTGATTCCAAGTTTCCCGCCCGCTTGCCAGCCGATCTGTCGCCCCTGCAGGCCGCCAATTCCGGCCTGTTGCCCTTGTCGCTAGGCTCGTCCCCTCGATCCAGGGCCGCTACTGACGAGGTGCCGGCTGACCGCGTTCGGTGGGCGATGCGTCGCTGCACAGTACCAGCGTCGCCTGAGGCACTTCGATCGCCACGGCTGCCGAATATCCAGCCAACAAATCAGGAGCCGCGAGCGTCCAGCGGCGGGGGGCTTGCTCATCTTGCTTAATCGCCAAGAGTGCGGCCGCCTCACCCGGGCCAAGCGACACATCGAAGTCCGCCAGAGGAATCGCGAATCCGTCGCCGCACGCTTTGATGAATGCCTCTTTTCGGGACCAAGCAGAAAAAAACGCGGCGAGCCGATCCTCGGGCGGCAGGCTGTAATAAGCCCGCTGCTCTGCGGGCGAGAACCGGCGGACGAGCAAGTCCCGGTCGTCGATCGCGCGATGTCGTTCGAGATCCACTCCTAACCGCAGTCCGCAGGCGATTGCCAGGAGCGCCCAGCCACCGCTGTGCGAGATGTTGAACGAGAGCCCGCTGCGGGCCGATTCCCCGCTGAGTTGCGGTTTGCCCGCCGATGAGTAGCGAAACTGAATCGCGGCAGCCGGTATCTCCAGGTAGCTCGACAGGACATTCCGGACCCAGGATCGACACGCGACATACCGCTGCCGGTCGAGCGCCCGGCGGAAGGTACTCGCCCGCAGCCGTTCGTCGCCGGCCAGCAGCGACCACTCCCGGTGGCCCGGCATCGTCCCCTGCGCTAGCGGCTGCAGGTACAAGTGGACTTCGCGTTCCACTGGGAATCGCACAAGCGGCCTTTTGTTTGGAGAAGTCGCAAACGTACTCGCATACGCCGCCTGGCCTACAAAACAGGACCTCACTGCAAAACTGCTGCAATTGCCGTCGTCAGCGGGTCAATATTCTGTTCGGTAATTCCTGCGACGTTGATCCGCCCGCCGTTTCCTACGACGTACACCGAGTGCTTCGTGCGCAGTTCGTCCACCTGCAAGTTCGAGAGCCCCGAGAACGAGAACATCCCTTTCTGGCTCCCCAGAAAGCTGAAATCCAGCTGCGGGGCTTTGGACTTCATCGTACGCACGAAGAGTTGCCGCATCGCGTGGATCCGCTCGCGCATGGCCGCGAGTTCCGTCTCCCAGTCGCTCCGCAACTCGCGGTCTGACAGCACCGTGGCGACGATCGCCGCCCCATGCGTCGGCGGATTGCTGTAGTTCGTCCGAATCGCGACCCGCAGTTGGCTGAGGGCCCGCTCGGCGGATTCCGGCGAGTCCGCCACGAGCGTCAGCGCTCCGACTCGCTCGCCGTAGAGCCCGAAATTTTTCGAGTACGAACTGCAGATCAAGAGTTCCTTTCCAGGCCGAGCGAGCGCCGCGAGGCCCGCAGCGTCCTCGACGAGCCCATCGCCGAACCCCTGATAGGCAAAGTCGACGAGCGGCAAGAGGCCCCGCTCGTGCACCACCGCGGCGATTTCTTGCCACTGCTCGGGCGTGGGATCGATTCCGGTTGGATTGTGGCAACAGGCATGCAGCAGAACGACGTCACCCCGCGGGATTTCGCCGAGGGCCGCCAGCATCGCGGGAAAATCGAGCGCCTGATTCGCCCCGTCGATGTAGGCATAGCTCTGCACACCCAGACCAGCGGCGGCAAAAATCGCCGGATGGTTGGCCCAGGTCGGCTTGCTGTGCCAGACCGTGGCGTGCGGGAAGTGTTTCCGCAGGAAATCCGCCGCCACGCGAAGCGCGCCGGTTCCTCCGGGCGTTTGTGCCGTCACCGCCCGCCGGCTGGATTGAATTTCGTGCGCTGAGCCAAAGAGCAACTCCTGCACGCGGGCAGCGTATTCGGGATGCCCTTCGATCGGCAGGTAGCCCTTGTTCTGCTCCGCGTCGAGCAGGCGGCGTTCCGCCTCTTTGACCGAGCGGAGGATGGGCGTACTCCCCGCCGCGTCCTTGAAGACGCCAACGCTCAGATTGATCTTGCGCGGGTTCGGGTCTTTGCGAAATGCCTCGGTGAGGCCCAGAATTGAATCGGGAGGGGCAAACGCCAACGAGTCAAACATGGAAATCCTGCCCCCCAGCGGGGGCGAAAGCCGCGGTGCGAAACAAGCCGGTGTTGCTACTCGCGTGCGAGCCGCGGTCGCTGGACACCTGCAATCAACGCTATTATCCTAGCCAGATTGGCCGTAGCCCCAAGAGCCCCTCCTGCCGCTGCGGCGTCCCGCCTCCATCCCTCTCCGCCCTTTCCGCAGGTTAGCAACCCTGATGGCTCGTCGAAAACTCGGTGTTTGGCTCATAGGTTCCAAGGGCGGTGTCGCAACGAGCGTAACGGTAGGCCTCGTCGCCTTGAAAAAAGGGCTCACGACGGACCAGGGGCTGGTGACGCAGCTCCCCCAGTTCGCCGGACTGGACCTAGCCCCCTGGGGCGACTTTACGCTTGGTGGCCACGAGATTCGCGAGACGACGCTCCACGCCGAGGCCCAGCGGCTGGTGGCTGGCAATAACGCCTTGAGCGGCGATCTGGTGGCCCGCTGCAAGAGCGAACTCGATAAGATCGACCGGGCGACCCGACCGGGAACGCTCGTCAACGTGGGGAGCGCGATCGAGGCCCTGGCCGATCCCGCGGTCCGAAAACTGCGCGAAAGTCCCCGCACGGCAATCGAACGTCTGCAAGCCGATCTCAAGGAATTTGCCGCGGCGAACCATCTCGATCAGGTAATCGTCGTCAATCTGGCCTCGACCGAGCCCCCGGTTGACGAAACCGCGCTCCCGACCCGCTGGAAAGAACTCGAGAAACTACTCGACAAACCGCGCCGTTGCCCGCTGGCGGCCAGTTCGCTGTATGCCATTGCGGCGCTCGATTTGGGTTATCCGTTCGTTAACTTCACGCCGTCGATCGGCTCGGCCCCCATCGCCATTCGCGAACTGGCCCTCGACCGCGATACGTGCCACATGGGGCACGACGGCAAGACCGGCGAAACGCTGCTCAAGAGCGTCCTGGCCCCGATGTTCGCCGCCCGCAATCTGCAGGTGCAAAGCTGGGTGGGGCACAACATCTTCGGCAATCTGGACGGCAAGATCCTCGACGATCCCCACAACAAAGAGACCAAAGTCCGCAGCAAAGACCGCCTGCTCCACAAGATTCTCGGCTATTCGCCCCAAACGCTCGTTAGCATCGAGTACATCGAAAGCCTTGGCGACTGGAAAACCGCGTGGGACCATATCCACTTCCGCGGCTTTCTCGGCACGCCGATGGTCCTGCAATTCACCTGGCAGGGGTGCGATTCGCTCCTGGCGGCTCCGCTGGTAATTGACTTGGTCCGGCTGACGGAACTGGCCCACCGCGTCGGCGACCGGGGGCTCTTGTCGTTCCTGGCGAGTTTCTTCAAAAGTCCGCTGGGGGTCGATGAGCACGATTTCGTGCGGCAGTTTCAGATGCTCGAAGCATGGGCGGCGAAGCACTTGCCCGCGACACAGGCCGCAAGTTGACCAAGGGCGAGCGGGACCAGTTGCGAGATCCCGCTTGCCGCTCTCGCGGGGATCGCCACCTCCCCCCTATAATTGGCATCCTTGTCGATCTAAGGGACGAGACCGCTCGGCGGCCATCGTAGGCGAGCGCGGTCCACTCGGTTCTCAGGTAACTCATGAAACTTCGCGCTGGCATCATCGGCTTGGGAGAATCCTGGGAAACCCGCCATCGTCCCGCTCTCCGAGCCTTGTCGGATCGGTTTGAGGTCCGGGCCGTGTGCTGCGAGGTGGCCCATCTGGCCCAGCAGGCCGCTCGCGACTTTCACGCGGTCGAAGTCGACGGATTCCGGGCCCTGTGCGCCCGCGACGATGTCGACGTCGTGCTAATTCTCTCGCCCGAGTGGTACGGCCTCTTGCCGGTGCTGGCCGCCTGCGATCACGGCAAGAGCGTCTATTGCGGGGCGGCGCTCGATATTGAAGATCCCACGCAAGCCAACCTGCTCAAGACACGCGTGCAGCAGGCGGGAATCGCGTTCATGGCCGAGTTTGCCCAAAGGCTGGCCCCCGCGACGCTCCGGCTGAAGGAATTGATCGCCACGCGCCTCGGCAAGGCGAAGCTCCTGTTCTGTCACCGCCGTTCGTCGGTGTCGCCAGGCGGTTCGCCACGGCGGCCGACGCGGTACTGCCCGACGATGCTCCGCGAAATGATCGAGCAGGTCGACTGGTGCCGCTATGTCGTCGGCGAAGAACCCACATCAGTCGTCGGCATCGAGCATGCCTGCACGGAAATGCGAGACGGCGATGACTACCAGATGATGAGCCTCGATTTTTCGCAGCAAGGGGAACTGGGGACTGGCGCTATTGCGCAGATCAGTTGCGGCCGCTATTTGCCGACCGCCTGGCCCGAAGCGGTTGCGTTTCGCCCACCTGCCGCGCTACAGGTCTGCTGTGAGCGGGGCGTGGCGTTTATCGATCTGCCGGCGACGCTCACCTGGTTCGACGAGGCGGGCCGGCACATGGAATCGCTCGACAGCGAGCGCCCCGTCGGCGAACGGCTGCTGATGCAGTTCTACCGGGCGGTGACCAGCCTCGTCCGCAAAACGAGCGACATGTCTGACGCCTATCGCGCTCTGATGCTCACGCTGGCCGCCCGGCAGAGCTTTGCCGAAGGACGAAGAATCGACGTCCGTCCGCAGAACGACTAGCGGTCCCTACGCGGTCTGTTGCTCGAACGCTACTGCGAGGGATCGGTGGGCTCAGAAACAGGCTCAGCAGGCTCGCGAATGGCCCTCAGCTCGTGCATCCCGATCTCGACGATCGTCCCGGCAGTCAGGTGCGGCCACAACTGGCTGTCGGAGAGCATCCGCCCTTCCAGCAAGGTGTAATAGTCGGCGTTTTCCGCGCGGATTCCCTGCAGCCACACTCGCTCGACGGCCGCGCCGCGCATCAGCTCACAGGCGAATTCGAGGTGGGGCGGATTTCCTTCGAACAGGTCGTCGACCAACTTGGCCCGCGCCTCGCGGCGGGCCGGTGGTGGAAGCAAGTTCAGATCGCCACGCCGCGTGCGGTCTGTGTCGAAGACTTCCAAGTCGTACAACTCGGCCCCGGAACCTCTCGCCAAGAATTCGCCCCGGCGGAGTTCTTCCATGGTCTCCTCTTTCATCGTCGCCAGCCTGTGGTGACCGTTTCGATACCCACCGATCGCGACGATAGAGTTCTCGCCCCACTCGGGTGAACGGGCCCACTCGCAAACAAGGCGGCAGGCCCATGTTTCCAGAATCTCTCCGCGCAGTCCAGGCGCGGGACGCGGGAAATCGATCGCGATCCAGCTCCCTGCCTGGTCACACGCGGCGCTCAGCTCGGCCGACAGACCTTTAGCGGCGGGATGGCAATCTTGGTACGGAGCCGCGCCAAAAGTGACGATCATCGTGCCGCGCGAGGTCGCCAAGCGGAAGCTTGCTGCGCTGGATCCTACCGCCCGCGGGATCGGTACGGCGTCGACATCGGTGCTGGCGGCCTGCATAAGGTCATTCTCTAACGCCGCCGCCGTCGGAAAAGGAACAAAGTCCCGCAGCCAGAGGACCAGCCGACCCGAACCAACCTCGTACGGAACGGGAAGGGTCCACCCCCGACGCACATCCGCCAGCTCCAGCGACATCAGCAGGGACTCTAGCTCGGGATCATGATGCAAACCGCTCGCCAGCAAACTTTCGACAAGCGTCTCGTCTTCGAGCAATTCTCGCAGCGCTTCGAAGTTTCGCTCGGCAAGCAGAACCATCACTTGCGGCGTCCGATCGCCGCGCTCTTGCTGGACGCGTGCGGCCAGTTCGCGGGCTTCGTCGAACTGCCCGACGCGCAGCTGTGCCCGAACGGTATTCGCGAACAGCTGCGGGTCGAATCCCACGCCCTTATGGAATGCTTCGTCGATCTGCGGGCGCGCGGCCTCTAAAAAGTCGTAGTACTTCCCTAACTCAAAGAGTGCCAGCAAACGCCGCGACTTTTGCGTGGACAGATTCGCCGCCGCGGGCAATTCCGCCAGTCGCAGCAGCTTGCGCCATTCTCCGCGGGATTCCAACTGACTGGCGATCTGCACAAACGTCCCCTCGCGGTCGTCTGCCTGTTGCAGGGCCTCGTGCATTTCCCCCGCCTCGACCAGATAGTGATTCCTCAGCCAGGCTAAGTCGAACTCCTCGCCGCCGGCCCGCTTCGCCCGCGCGAGCGCCTCGGCTGCTTCGCCATACGCCTCCCGACCGGCAGCCTCAAGCGCGAGGTAGTAGTCGATCCACGCATCGTTTGGCTGATGCAGCCGGTGTTCAGTGATTAGTTCCCGCAGTGCCGGCCAGGCCTCGTCCTGGTGGCATACGCCGGCCAGCGCGTGAAAGACTTCGGAAGTTCGTCCCAGTTTGTGGTAGCTCGGCAGCATGTTGCCGCGCCGATAGCCGGCCTCTGCGCGCCTTTCTGTGATCTGCTGGCTCAGCCATTCGTCAGCGTCCTTGCCAGCCGCCTGCTCAAAGCACACCTCCGCCTCGGCCCACCGGTGGGCGCGGAGCAGGATGATTCCCGCGTAATAGTCTCCCCGCGGATCGGCGGGCATACATTCCCGATAGGCGGCAATCACGGGACCGAATTTGTCGAGGTCGCTAAATTCCCATTGATACTCGAGTTCTTCCTCCAGATCGTTCGCCAAGAGTTCAAACGATTCCTTTGGATCGGCGGCGGCCCGGAAGGCTTGGCCCCCTTGGCCGAGGTCCACCATCGTCCGCAGGTACCGATTGAAATAGGCCTCTTGTTTGGCCGGCAGCCATTCCAGTTGGCTGGCTTTCAGGAAACGATCAGCTGCGGCTTCATACTCTTCGAGCGATTCCAGCAGCGCTCCCTCGAGCGACAGATCGAGGGCCGAGCCAGGAGCTTCCTGATGCACGAATTGGATAAGCCACTCGTGGGCTGCATAACGATCGAACGTCAGGGCGTTCTCAGCATATCGGCGAGCCTTCTCCTGCGGCTCGCGCGAGCGAAGCAGCACTTCCCGCAGGGCAGGAAACTGCCCTCGGCGGGCCAAGCGCAGGAACTCGTCGAGAGCTTCGTCGCAGTCGGGCGCCTTTTGCAGAACACGGAGCCATTTCTCGGCGGCCTCCTCCGGACGCTTCAGGTGCTCGAGCGCGCGGGCCAGCTCTGCCAATGCATCGGGTGTTTCCCCCACGAGGTTGGCATACTCTTGGGCCGCTGCCAACGACTGCTCGAACTGATTCAGGTTCCGCGCCGCTTGGGCTCGCACGAGATACACACCGGCGCACTCTTCTGGACGCTCTACCTGCTGGCACATCCGCAGCGCGTCCCGGGGTTCGTTTTGCCAGAAGAATTGCCACGCCAGATCGAGCCGCGTGAGGTCGTGCACCAGTTCGGGCTGCGGGAGATCGGCCACGGCGAAGAGCGGTTGGCCGGGCAGAGTCGACCCGTATGACGAGTCCGCACGCACGTAGCGCGGCCCCGCGAGATGTGTTTCACTGACCGCGTCGATGGCCTCGTACAACCGCGTGTAGTTGTATTGATTCGGGTCGGCGGCGATCGCGTCCGACATCGCCCAGCTCCCGGCGAGCGACTGGCCGTAGTCGATCCGATCGTAGTCGAAGAGACGCCACTGACGCCCGCTCCGCGCCAGCCACCACCGATAGACGTACAACTGCTCATCGTAGCCTTCGTCGAGCGTGTAGACCAGCAAGTGATCGTCTCGCTTCCCGCGCTCGACGCGCAGGATCGACAGCCTCCCCGCCAGTTCCAGCGGCGTCAGTTCATAATCGAGGCGGCTCTTAATGCGCGAACTGCGGAACGAACGATCCGCTTGCGCCACCGGATGCGCGGCGATCCGCTGCACGAGCAGATTCAGATCGACGCACTTCCGCCAGGACTCTTCGTCTCCTGAATGAAGTGCGCTCTCGAGCCGCGCGAAAAAGCGCTGTAAATCGCGCCTTTCCGCCCCGGAACAGCCCGGTTCGCTGGCTGCCATCGCTTGCGAGATATTCTCCAGCCGCTCAGCGGGCGTCTCCCAGTGTTCGACTAGATTATCCGGTCCTGCCGCGCCGTTTTGCTTCGAGGCGAGAATCGTCGCCAAGCCCCAGATCCCTACGGTAAAGACCGCCACCAAGACGAAAAACGCCAGAAAGACGAGCACTTTCGTGCCGAATGCTCCCCGGCTGGGCGAACCGCCCCGGGGCATAGCTTCCTGCAATGGAGTGGGGGAAAACGAGCGACCGGACACTGGAGGGGCTCCATCGAAGAGCGTGTCAAACCCCCCACGATTATTGGTCGATCCCTGGCCGATTGCAAACGGGTTGTCGACGGGTCTGCAATGTCCCCAACGCGACCAACCACGGGCCCACCGTGTGGTGCGAGGAGGTGCGAGAACTCGCCGCAGTCCGGGCTCGACGTCTTCCAACCGTTACAATTCCGGCTCACGATTCTATCGACACGCATCCCCCAAGGGGCGTACTATGATTGGTGCGGCTCGAATCCACAGCAGGGAGCACCGTCGATGCGCGTCGTTTTGCTTGTAATGCTCAGCTGGTTGTCAGCCGGGGGACTGTCTGCGCACGCGCAGAATCCAACCGCGAATGAGTTTACATCCTCATCGCACACATCGCAGTTCGCGGCCTGGCTGGCCGATTTAGACCACGACGATTTTGCCCGCCGGGAAACAGCCGCCCAGCATCTCCGCTCGGCCGGATCTCAGGCCATCGAAACCGTAGCCGCAGGGGCTTTGGCCGAAAGCCCGGAAGTGGCTTGGCGCTCGGGGGAGATCCTCAAGCAGATCGCGCTCGATGGCGACGAAGCCACGCTCGACCGGGTCGCCGCCGCCCTTTCAACGGCCAGCCATTCTGGCCGGCCTGGGATGCACGGTCTAGTGGCTGAAATTCGTGCCCGCCTCGTCGAAGTGCGGCGCGAGCGGGCGGTCGCCGCCATTCGCAAACTGGGCGGACAAATCTCGGGCGGTTCCGCGGAGGGCGCGATGGGGATCGATGTCGGGCTTTTCATGGCCGAACCGGCCTTCGCAGCACCGGTTGTCATTGAGGAAGAGGCGTTCGCGATCGAGGCTGCCGAAGTCGAAGTCGAAGCGGCCCCCGCCGCGGCCGATGCCGACCCTGCGGAAGCGCCCCAGGGTGAGGTTCCCGTGATCGATCTGGACGCTGTCGTTGCCAAAGCGCTGCGGACAGTTCCCAAAATCGAAGTCGCGGAAGAACGAGTCGTCGAAGGCGCCTTAGTCATCGAGGAGCCCGTGCTGGTCGAAATGGAAGCGTTGGCGTTGGTCGGGCCGGCGATCGCCTTCGACGTGTTTCCTGGAGCCGACGCGGCGGAGTCGGGCGTCTCGATGGGGCTCTCCCTCGACCCCAATTGGCGCGGCGGCGATGCAGGGCTTGCCGCGGTGGCCGATCTTCCCGAGATCACCATGGTCTCGATCAATCAGGCAACGATCGGCGACAAAGGGCTCGAACAGATCGCCAGGCTCCCGCGGCTGCGCAGCCTCACGATCATGCAAACGGCCTTCTCGGAAGACACCTTGCGGGCGCTTCACCGCGCCAAGCCAACGATGAGTCTATTCTGCCAGGGGAGCGCGATGCTTGGCATTCATGCCGACCGCGGCGGGGATTGCACGCTCACCAGCGTCTATCCCGGATCGGGAGCCGCGGAAGCGGGGCTGAAAACGGGCGACAAGATCGTGGCGATCGACGGCGTGGAAATTCGCGACTTTGCCGAGCTCACGATCTCGGTCTACAAGCGCCAGGCCGGCGAAAAACTGCGCATCGCCTACGAGCGCGACGGCAAGCAGCACACCACAAATGTGGAACTCAAGCCCCGCGATGTCCTGGAACCCTAATGGCACCACCCGCGAACTAGAGCTGCGGAGGCCGAATTCCCACGCGGACATCAAACGGGATCTGGTTCCCGCGGCGAGATACGACGACACGCGCCACCGAGCCGATCTCCGTCGCTGCCACGAGATTGCTCAGATCGGCCGGTCCGCGGATGGGCGTTCCGTTCCAACTTAATACCACATCGCCCGGCTCAATGCCCACTTCCGCCGCCGGCGAAAGGCCGGGGCCGGTGCGAACCACTTCGGCCACATAGGCGCCGGCATTCTCGGCCAGTCCCAAGTCCTTGGAATGCTGCTCCGTCATCACTTCCAACTTTACGCCCAACCAGCCGCGGCGCACCAAACCTTCGGCCATCAAACGCTCGGTCACTTGGCGAGCCACGCTGCTGGGAACCGCGAAGCTGATTCCCTGATAGGCGTCGCCCACGATCGCCGTGTTGACGCCGATCACTTGCCCCTCGGTATTCACCAGCGGGCCGCCGCTATTGCCTGGATTCACCGCCGTGTCAGTTTGGAGAAAATTCTGATAGGCCGTTCCCACCAAGCCCGCCCGATTCTTGGCGCTTAGAATGCCCGAGGTGATGCTCCGCTCCAGGCCAAACGGGCTGCCCACCGCCCACACAAACTCGCCGGGCTCTGCCTGCTCGCTGTCGGCCCACGCCACCGGCGTCAGGTCCGTCGCCTCGACCTTGAGCACCGCCAGATCGGTATCGAGATCGACTCCAACAATGCTTCCGGAAACCCTGCGGCCATCCGCCAGTGTGACCGTGATATCGCGGGCGTCGCGAACTACATGGTGGTTCGTCACGATGTAGCCCCCTCGATCGACCACAAACCCCGACCCCTGACCGTCGGCGGGAATCGCCGGCATCCGGCGGCCAACCATCGGCAACGCGAGGAGTTCCGTCCCGGTGCTCTGCGTATTGATGTGTACGACACTGGGCATCACCACCTGCGAGACCATCCGCGAGGCTTGCGAGAACTGCGCCAGCGGGGAACCCGGCAAGTGTTCGACGGCAAAGTCGTGCTCGGCCCGTTGCTTGCCGCGCGTGATGGCATACTGCGTATTCTCGGCAATCAGCGGGACCAGGTAGCTGATCGCCAGCAGCACAGCCAAGAACGACAAGAGCCACAGCAACTTGGCCCAGGCGAGCCGGATGCGCTCCGTCTCCCGCTGGCTGTTGTCTGTGGTTTCGGCCCGATCCAATGGATGGACTTGGGAAACGACCGCGGCAGCCGGGGCTGTGGGGGTGAACACGTCCGTCCCGGAGAGGAACTTGAGTTCTTGCTGGTCAGCCTGCGGTGGCATGGGGGGAACCGGGGCGCCGTTTCCGGGCGCAAGTTCGGTTGGCAGGTCGGACATGCAATGACCTTCCGGCACGGAGGGAATGATCAGGTTCGCTAATTATACCCTGCCCGGCCCGAAAGCAACCCGTTTTTCTCCGCCTCGTGACATCGCGCAACTCTAAAGCTGGCAAGCACTAGCGAATCTGGCCCCCGGCCGGCCACTGTCAGCACCGGGTGCGTTAAGATCGGTCGCTATGCAGCCCGCTCGTTCCCGTTCGCGATTTCCTCCTGTCGAATCGGCAGGGCCGGACGGGCTTCTGCTCACGGGTGGACAACTCACGCCGGACTGGCTGGTCGACGCCTATTCCCACGGCATCTTTCCGATGCCAATCCAATTCAATCGGCGGCGCATCGTGGCTTGGATCTCCCCCGATCCGCGCGGCATTCTAGAGCTCGATGCGGTGCACGTTTCGCGCCGGCTCGCGCGGCGACTGGCGCGGCAAGAATTCGAGTTTTCGCTCGATCGTTCGTTCGCGGAAGTCGTCCAAGCGTGCGCTGTCCCCCGCCGCGGCGACGACGACGAGGATCGCTGGCTGACCCCCGCGATGCTCGCCGCATATCAATCGCTGCATCGGTTGGGACTGGCCCACAGCCTGGAAGTCTGGCAAGCGGGGCAACTTGTGGGTGGCGTGTTTGGCGTCACCATCGGCGGCCTGTTCGCCGGCGAGTCGATGTTCCACCGCGTGAGCGACGCTTCGAAGGCGGCTCTCGTCATCCTGGCCGAGCACTTAAAGCAGCGAGGATACGTCCTATTCGACGTCCAGTGGACCAATGACCATACGCGGAGCCTGGGAGCTGTCGACATCCCGCGCCGGCAGTACATCGCCCGGCTGGAAAATGCGATCAAGTTGCCGGTGACGTTTCTTCCGCCTCCATGATCTCAGACGTCGCCACGCGGCGGTCCTCGACCTCCGGCAGCCAGAACGACCGCGACCGTTACACCGACGACGAGAACCAATCCGCCCCCACAGATTGCCAGCTCCCAAACTCCGATTCCGAACATTACCACTGCTCCGATTCCCAACATGCAGTCACTTGATGAGGACCGCCGACCGCGGGTGATCCCTTATCGATCTTCCTCGCGCGAGCGGCTGGCGGAGGCGACAATCACGATGGTCACGACGAGCCCCACCACGAGCAGCAAGCCCAAACCAGCTCCCAACAGCAGGGTGAATGACATAAAGGCCTCGGCAGGTGTGGAGGAAACCATCGTTGAACCGCTCCCACGAAGTGATGCGATCGTCTACGCTTGGGGCGGATTCCCGAGCACTTATCGCATGTGCTGTGGATTCGCCGGAAACCCCTCAATCTTGGAATTCAATGGCCGAGCGCCCCAAATTCTGGCTGGTAAAGACCGAGCCGGACTGCTTCTCGATCGACGACCTGGCCCGTGCCCCGCGGCAGACCACATGCTGGAGCGGCGTGCGGAACTATCAGGCCCGCAACTACATGCGGGACGAAATGAAGCTGGGCGACCGGGTGCTGTTTTACCATAGCAGCACCGATCCGCCGGCGATCGTGGGAGTCGCCACGGTCGCCCGGGAGTCCTATCCAGACCACACCGCCTGGGACGCCAAAGACGACCACTACGACCCGAAATCGCCCCAGGACAATCCGCGGTGGTTCATGGTCGATTTGAAGTTTGAACAGAAGTTTGCCGAGCCGCTCCCCTTGGAAAGGCTTCGCGGCCTGCCGGCTCTCCAAGAGATGGAACTGTTGCGCAAAGGCTCGCGGCTGTCGGTCCAACCGGTGCGCGCTGCGGAGTTCGCCGCTGTGCTGAAGCTCGCGGGGGTGAAGTAGGTGCAGACGCCAGGGTTGTAGTTAATGGCCGGGGCTTAGGGCGAGACGAGGATTGCTCGGAGCGAGTCAGGACAACTACTTTTCCCTATTTCTCAGGACAGACTAATCCATGAGTTCTCAAGTCGAGCTAGCCCGGCGGTGGTTCGATGAAGTGTGGAACGGCCGGCGGGCGGA
>JALORD010000529.1 GCA_025459145.1 Pirellulaceae bacterium
CTGCAGGGGGAAGTGATCGGTATCAATGGCCGCGGCAGCTTTCAAGAGCGGGGGCGGGTCAATGTGGGCCTGGGGTACGCGATTTCGTCGAATCAGGTGCGGCTGTTCGTGCCCGAGCTGCTGGCCACCAAAATGGCCCAGCACGGGACGCTCGACGCGATTTTCGGCACCCGCGCCGACGGCGTGATTTGCCACACGGTGAATCTCGATTCGCCTGCTGCCAAAGCGGGGCTCGCTCTCGGCGACCGGCTGGTGTCGTTCGAAGGCTTTCCGATTCGCTCGGCCAACGAGTTCACCAACCTGATCAGCATGTATCCGGCCGGGTGGCCGGCGCGGGTCGCGCTCGAGCGGGACGGGAAAGAGCGTGTGATTCACGTCCGGCTGTCGGCCCTGCCGTATGAGCCGCTGGTCAAACCGATGCCGCGCCCCGAGCAACCAGAGCCGGAGAAACCCGCGGAAGAGAAACCCAGCGAAGAGAAGCCGACCGAGAAAGCGCCGCCGATGCCTCCGCCGCAACCGAAGGCCAACTTTGGCGAGGCGGGCAAAATCCGCGATGCGGCGCTTAACGGGCGAATCGCCCGTGAGATTCTCGAGCAGTGGCGGAAGGACGCGCTCCGGGGCGAGGCGGCTGCCGCCAGCGGGTTGAGAGGCTTGGCGATCGAGTCGAGCCTCTTGCGGGGAGGCGAGTCGGTTGGCCGACAGCAGTTGCTCGTCGCGCCCGATCGAAGAGATCACGTCGGGCAAAGCGCTGCTCGATCCGCACTTCTCCCAGGCGATCGTGCTGGCCTGCCTGCAAAGTCCTGCCGCGGCCGAGCGGTACGGCACGCTGGCGCTCGACGGAGCGGACAAAGCCCAGGACCGGCTCTGCTATCGCCTGTCGCTGACCGACCCGTCCAGCGAACGGCTCCACCTCTGGCTCAGCGTCGAGGACGCTGCCGGTCAGCGGCGGGTGGAGCTGGTCAAGGCGGGGGTCGGCGTCGACGACGAAGAGCCGATTCCCTCGACCTGTTATCGCGACTTTGCCGCGTCCGGGGGCCTCGCGCTGCCGGCCCGCGCGGTGCTTGTGCGGGGACTGGCCGAGACCGAGCAGCTCGAAATCGTGACCGAGCAGGCGTCGGTCGTGGAGATCACCAGCCAGCAGTTTGCCAAACCGGCCGAGTAGCGGCCCGATAGGATTACCATGCGCAGCCTAACTCTGGTGCCGCTGCTCTTGTTCGCTGCGACGCTCCATGCCCAAGCGCCCGGCGACAACACGGTGGAACATCCCTTTGCCCCCGCGGTCGCAGCGGCGCAGGCCCGCACGGTCAAGGTGTACGGCGGGGCGATCGGCCGCACGCCGGGCTATGCGACGGGGATGATCGTCTCGGGCAGCGGCGAAATCCTGACGGCCAACGGCGTGTTTCTCGCCGGGCAGAATCTGCGGGTCGGCCTGCCCGATGGCTCGACGCACGCGGCCACGGTCGTTCGCCGCAGTCAGGAGCTTCAGCTCGCCCTGCTCAAGATCGACGTTCCCACGCCGCAGTACTTCGCCCTGCCCGAGAAGCCGCCGGCGGAACTGGGGGACTGGGTTCTGGCGGTCAGCAATGCGTTCAAAGTGGCCGACGGCGAAGAGCCGCTGTCGGTGAATATTGGCGTCTTGAGCCTGCGGATTCCGCTCGACGCGCGGCGAGGTGTGCAGGACTTTCCTTACGAAGGGGAGGTGCTGCTGTACGACGCGATCACCAGCAATCCCGGCGCGGCCGGCGGTGCCGTCGTCAATGCCGAGGGGGCGCTCGTCGGCATGATCGGCCGAGAAATCGTGGCCCGCAGCACTAACACCCGGCTGAACTACGCCGTACCGGTCGATCTCCTCGGGCCGTTCGTCCGAGGCGACCAGACGCCGCCGCTCGCGGCGACATCTCCGGGTAAATCTGCGGGGGCGAAGCCCGAACTGGGGATTCGCCTGTTCGCCTTGGGGGGACGCCGGGGGCCCGCGTTCATCGATCGCGTTCTCCCTGGCAGCCCGGCGGCCAAGGCGGGACTTAAGAGCGACGACCTCGTCATCAGCGTCGGTGGTCAGGCTGTCCGCGATGCGGGCGATTATCAGCGGCTCGCCGGAGAACTCGCCGTCGGCAAGGAAGTGATTCTGGAAATCAAACGCAAGAACGAACTGCTTAGCGTCCGGATCGTCCCGGCAGCCGCGGAGTGAATCGAGCGATGAAGATTTTGTCGAACTGGTCGATTCGTGTATTTGCAGCCGCAGCATTGCCCGTGAGTTTGCTGCTGGCGAGCGTATCGCCCGCTCGCGGCGAAGACCCCGCAGCGCTCGTTCGCGGCACGCTGCTGGCACCCAAGGCGTTTCGAGCCGCGGCGGCGCGAGTTCAGCCGGGGCTCGTCCGGATCGAAGGGCTCGGCGGAATCGCTCCCGGCGTCGATGGTGGCGGATACCAGGCGCCCGGCGAAGGGCCGACGACCGGTGTTGTGATTTCACCCGACGGCTACATCGTCACCAGCACGTTCAACTTCCTCCGCAAGCCGCCCATCATCACGGTCATTGGTCCCGATGGACAGCGCCGGGTGGCCGAGCTCCTCGGCCGCGATGAAACGCGGAAGCTCTGCCTGCTGAAGGTATCGGGCGATGTCGAGTGGCAGGTCCCAGCGCTGGCTCCCCGTAGCGAGCTGCAGGTCGGCCAGTGGGCCGTGGCCGTGGGATTCGGATTCGGAGCGAGCGAGCCGTCGCTCTCGGCGGGGATCATTTCGGCGACCAGCCGCATCTCGCAGCGGGCCGTGCAGACCGACGCCAACCTCAGCCCGGCCAACTACGGCGGTCCCCTCGTCGATCTCGAGGGGCGCGTGATCGGCATCTGCGTCCCCTTGAGTCCGCAGTCGAAGACCGAAGCGGCGGGGGCCGAGTGGTACGACTCGGGGATCGGGTTTGCCGTGCCGCTCGATGGCCTCGAGAATGCGATTGTTGCGATGAAAGCGGGGAAGACGCTGCAGCCGGGATTCCTCGGCGTGCAGACGGCCCCCTTCGGTGATCCGCCGAGCGGCGCCGAGATCAAACAGGTTGTCCCCGATTCGCCCGCGGCCAAAGCGGGCCTGGCCGTGGCTGATCAGATTCTCCGGATCGGCGAAACCTCAATCCTGGACGGGGCGCATCTCAGCACGGTGATCGGCCGGTACTACGCGGGGGACAAAGTCACCGTCGTCGTGAAGCGCGGGGAAGAGGAGAAATCGCTGGAAGCCGAACTCGCCGTGCCTCCGCCGCCCCCGAAGCCAATGCCCATGCCGATGGCGATTCCGATGCCGGGGGGAAAGCCGGGCGAAAAGCCGGCGGAGCCTTCGCCGGAAAAGGGGCCGCCCGAGATGCCGCCAGCGGAGAAGCCGGCGGATTGAATTCTGCTGGGCATTCTCGCCGCACAGTGGAGGTTCTCACACATGCGATTCGCCACACGGTTCACATTACGGGATCTGTTCTTCGTGATTGCCTTGGCGGCTGTCGGGTGTGCGTGGTGGCTCGAACATCGCAGGTACGTGGCTGTCATCCAAAAGCACGAGGCCGCCAAACAACTTTGGGAGTCGCGCGCCAACGCCGCGGCAGATGTGCTGACGGGCGAAGGGTGGATAGTGACCTGGGACGAGTCCCGGTCGGAGTTCGAATTGCCGGGTTCTACATCAACAAGTTACTCCGTGGGCAGCTCCACTTACGGTTACCGGCATCCGGAGCCAGGGAAGCGTCCGCTCTTTGAATAGGGATTTGGACGGGAACTCGCCCCGGAAGTTTCGCGCTTGCGGTTTCGAGGTTTCCTGCCACCCGCCCCGAAGGGGCCCGAACAAATCAGCCCGGGGCATCGCCCTAGGTGCCTGGTTTCGCAGGACGAAGAGCTCTGAAGGGGCGCGACAAACGCCCGGGGCTTGTGGCGCGGCGGCCGAATGTACCGCCCCTTCAGGGCTTGGCGGATCGTGGTGTTCCCATGACCAGGGCGATGCCCTGGCCTTTCATGTCTTGCCCCTTTGGGGCAGCGTTCATGTCTTGCCCCGTTGGGGCAGCGTTCATGTCTTGCCCCGTTGGGGCGGGAGCGGGAGGAGGCACTTCGTCGTCCTTTGGGCCAGGGCGCAAGGGCGGCCAATCGGGCCTAAAATTGTTTGGATTTTTGAGATTTTGCGTAAGTCGTTAACGAGCATTGTCTTATGGCGAAAATGGGTCAGCCGGGGTGCGGGTCGTGTGGTACACTGCGGGG
>JALORD010000105.1:0-3999 GCA_025459145.1 Pirellulaceae bacterium
GCGCCCGCTTCGGCCAGACCGCGAGCGACCGCCTTGCCGATTCCTTTGCTGCCGCCGGTGACGAGTGCCGTGCGGCCGGAGAGGTTGAAGAGTTCTTGGAGCATGGGGAGGTGAGAGTGGCTAGTGCTAGTGGCTGGTGGCTAGTGGCATCGGCGTAGATTGTGGCGCGTTTGAACTCTCTCGTCAAACCGACGGGCGTGCGCGGGGGAGGTCGCCCTTGAGCGAGCTCAAGAAACAAAACAGGCCGAGCCGCGGCGACGATTGCCACGGCTCGGACTCCTCAGCACCGATCACACCGATTACCAAACCGAACTACCTTCGTTACCACCGTGCTACCACACAAAGCCCTCGCGCATCTTCTCGAGCGCGGCCTTCATCTCCTGGCCCGCCTGCCACAACTGCGGATAGTTGGCGGCGATGTCCTTGCGTGTCGCCCGCAAGGCATCGGCCGGCTGATCCTGCTCGAGGTAGGCTTCGGCCAGTTCCTCATAGCCCAGAAGCGGCGCGATTCCCGTAGCCACCGCCAAGTCGAGGTGCTCTTCGGCAGCCATGGTAGCGCCGAGGTCGAGCTCCACACCGAAGAGCAGATGATGCGCCTGGCCGACAAAGTTGTCGGCTCCCAAAGCAACCAGCAAGTCGCCGACCCGCGGTACCACCATCTCCTCCTCGACGCGATCGCCGATGACCAGCCGCTCGTCGAGCCAGATCATGTCGGCTCCGGCAATTGCCATGAGCAACTCTTGGCGAGCCTCGAGCTGATACTGCTGCCGAGCCTGTTCGCCTCGCTCGGGCACGAACGCCACCATCCGCAGGTGCAGCCCAGGCGCATCATCGGGAACCCGAACCGCCGCGGCGGCCTGCTCCAGCCGGAGAATTCCCGTGTAGTAGGCCACGACGGGATGCTCAGGGTTCATCGCCCTCGCGGCATCGAGATGCAGAGCCGCCTGGTCGACGTCGGCTGCTTGGAGATACGCGGCACCCATGGCGATCTCGCGCCAGATTTCCGCACCTCCACCGAGATAGATCCCCTGCCAGCCCGCCAGCGCTTCAGCCACACAGCCGGCCCGCTGATGTTCGAGTGTCATCCAGATGCGGGCGGCAACATCGGCTGGGTCGCGCACTGGGTAGGGAGCCATTTCGGGGAAGAAGGGCTTCACGTCGGGGACGATCGGCTGAGCTATTTCGTTCATGTCGCCCGGCAGACGGGCCGGCTCCGGAAGCATTGGATCAGCCGCCGCGACGGTCGCCAGGACGAGCACCAGGGCTGCGGCCAGGATGGCCAGCAAAACCCACTTGATGAATTCCATTTCCAGCGTCACGAGATGTCGGTTGGTAATCACGGCACACCTCCTTTTCGAGACGAGCCCTTCTCGGGCACAGCAAAGTCGTGGGCGTTCGACTTAGTAAAGGGCAAAGCGAGTGCCGGACTATCGCAAGCCCCCTCGCCCGACCGGGATGCAGCCTTCGGGTGGGAACCATGCAGCCGGGCGGGCATGAGCCCAGTTGGGGATGTGCAGAGCCGCACAGCGGTTGTGCAAAAGAGGCGCGCGGGCACAAGGGAGCGCGCTGGCGACAACTCGGCTGCTACAAGCCTCCTGTCAGCCCTTCAAAGAGCCGGCTGCGCAGCTCGCTCAGCCGTTTACGCACTTCGGGCTGCTTACAGCGGGCAAGCGTAATGTCGAGCAGCCGCGGGTCGAGAAAGACCATCACAGGCTGCAAGAGTTGATGTTCCGCGGCGACCCATTCGATCAGTCGTTGCTGGGCCGCTTTGAGGCGATGTGCCCGACAGACTTCCTCGAGAAGTCCCTGCGGACTGGCCGGTGGATGTTCACTGCGAGGGACGTACCACCGGGCATAGATCCAGACGACAAGTGCCCCGACGGCTAGACCGATGGTGATCACACTCAGTGTCGTGGCGTCGATCAGAATGCCGCTCGTCCGGCTGCGATCGGCCTGCCGGGCGATTTCGTCAAGCCGGGGTAATCCCTGGGCGAGCAATAAGGCGAGGGTGGCAGCTTGCATGATCGATTCGCTTGTCGAGTTGATTTCGGCCGAGGCGTGGTCAAGTGCCTGCGCTCGCGATTTCGTCTAGTGCGTTCGAGGCGGATACCAGTTCGCCCAAATCGTTGGCAGGGTCGACTTGCTCCTGGCGATTGGCCGAGCCTACTCGTTGCCGCAGCCTCGCTTGAACTGCGGTCACGCTGTCGCCCGCAATCGGCTCCAGTCGCAGGACGCGCTCGAGCGCGGTTTCCGCTGCATTCTGCACGAGGGGCTGTGTATCGAGGGCCGCCTGCCGCAGGGCCTCGCGCACGCGCGGCGTATCTATCGCGGCCAGGAGATGAATGGCTTCGACCCGTAAGTACTGATCCGGGTCGTCGAGCAGGGCGATCAACTCTGATTCCAGCTCGGCGGCGATCTCCAAGAGCTGCACGACCGCCAGCGCCCGGGCCCGCTGGCTGCGAATCGAAGCAGCCAGTTCTCGCCGCAGGGCGGGAATCGTTTCGGGATCGATCTGCAGGACGAGGCGTCCCGTCGCGCGGCGGTAGTCCGGCGCCAGGGTGTCGAACTTGGCGAGGAACCGATCGATGCGAAATTCCGCCAGTTCGGCCTGCGCCGTTTCGCGTTCGATCTGGTGCGGACTGTCGAGCAGTACGAGCAGCTTCTGGATCGACGAAGGAATGTCGCGTTTGCGGAGTTGGGCTGCGACGGCGGATCGCACTTGGGCATCCTCATCGTCGAGTGTCCGCACCGCGAGATCGTCGGCCGAGGGGCCGGGAAACTGTGCCAGTGCCTTCGCCGCCGCACGGCGCCCGGCGAGTGTTCCATGCCTCAGCAGGTAGGCCACCACTTCAAAGGCCAATTGCCGCGGAATCCCGCTCGATACGGCCAGCTGCACCGCCCCGGGCTGCTCGTTTTCCCCCAGCGCATCGAGTAGGGCGAGATTAACCCGCATCCACGGGACATTTTCGATTCGACGCAGATTGTTGCGGACGACCGGAGCCGGTTCCGCTCCGATTCGCTTGAGCAGTCGGCGGAGGAAGGCCACATCGCGGCGGCGGACGACCGCTTGCAGGGCTGACAGTGGCGCGAAGGGATCCTCGAGGAACGACAAGAGCAGCCGCTCGATTCCCTGGCGTGAACTGTGGGTCAGCACATCCATCAGCGGGCTATACGTCCGATCGGTCGGCGACTGCAGAATCCGCTTGAGCGGCGCATTCTCACGCTGCGTGAGGAGCAAGAATGCCTCGAGCAGTTCGCGACGTCCGTGGGCGGGAAACGACTCGGCGGCTTTCTCGAGACATACGAGGACATGGGCTCGCTGCATCTGCGGATCGCGGCGGATGCGATAGTCCCGCGGACCGGCGAGTTCTTCGGCCAACAGTTCGGCCAGCTGCAGGGCCGTCTTAGCGGCCCGATCCGCGTGGGCCGTCGAAGTTTCAATGGCGGCGGAGACCAACAGCGGCAGGGCGTCGTAGTCGCGGGTCTCGATGGCCGCTTCGCAGCCGATCCGCCGCAGTTCGTCGTGCGAATCGAGCAGCGCCTTGCGGATGGCGCCGGCAATCCAGTCGCCGCGCAGCGCGATCTGCGTCTTCCAACGCTGCGGCAGGCGGTCCCAGCGCCGCAAGACCTCGGCCGCCGCGGCGGGACTTTGCCGCAGGAGGAGCGCAGAGAGTGCCCCGTCGCTGATCGCGTGCTGAGGCAAATCGAGCGCAGCCACGAGCGGCAGGACAGCGGCCTCGTTGGAGGTCGCCGCCAGCGTACTCAGCGTGATTTCCACCCCCCGCGGCATCGTGGATTCTCCCGTCTGCAAACCTACGTCACCCTGGACTCAGGCCGGACGGCGGTACTGCACGTGGCCAACAACCGCCGATTTGATCGTGCCGATTGTGTCGATTGATTCGGTAGTTCCCGCCCCGCGGCCGCGCCGCAGCTTGATTTCAGCCGCGAGCGGCGGGAAACTAGAAACAGGCTACAAGCGAATGGTCCCGCGCCGAATTC
>JALORD010000105.1:4016-19123 GCA_025459145.1 Pirellulaceae bacterium
CCCGCAGTCGATCGCTGGCAAATGACCGTTGTGTCCCTCCCGATCCGTCTGGAAACAGGTTTTTCGATGTCCCGCCCGCTGACTGCTCAGGAAATCTTGGACCGCGAATTCTTGGAGATCCGCTCCCGAGTCCTCGAACTGGCCGCCGCCTTCGATCGACTGCAGCGGGCGGAAGGTTCGGTCGCCAACGATCCACGACTTATCCGACTCCACGAAGCCCTGCATGCCGTCATCGAACTGCCCGAGGCTCGTGCCGAGCGCGTTCAGATGATCTTCTCGAAAGCGTACGACGAAGCCTGGCAGCGAACGACAAACGGCAAGCCGCGGTAGGGGCGAAAGCACGAAGGACGAATGTGTGGTTATTCTTCGGCCCGTGAACTTACGTTGGATCCAAGGGGCAGCGGACGACTCCCGGGATCTCTGCGCGCACGGAGATATTGAGTTCCAAATTGGGAACGACGTCCTGCTAACACCCGGAACTGGCATGAACCGGACTGTCAGTGCTGCGGCTCTGTACCTCCTCCGTACGTTGTCGGTTCCACACACCAAGGATGCGCCGGTCGGCGACCATTTGTTTCCATGCTGCGGATTCAGCATGTACGATGTCATCGATCAAGAAGTCCGAGCGGCGATGACTTTGAGGTATTCCACGATGTCAGCGGTGCATGGGTCGTGGTCCGGGCAGCGGATGGGCGCGAGTGGCAAGTGGAGTGGCCGGAGTGGCGAGCGGTGGTCTTCGACTTCGCCGACGACGTATCTGAGTTCTACGGCTACTGCTCTCCCAAGGAGCCGTTCGAAGCGGAGGATGCCAAGGGTTCTCGCAAGTTCGCCGCCGAGTGGGGCCGCCGACGAGGATGTGAGCTTTCGGTAACCATCGCTGATTCGTTTCGTCATTCGGACCTTGGCATTCGTCCTTCCTTCGACATTTGACGTTCGACATTCGACATTTGGACTCTCCCCATGGATTACTTCGACCCACACATCCACATGGTCTCGCGGATTACCGACGACTATGAAACGCTCGCCAAGATGGGCTGTGTCGGCATGAGCGAACCGGCGTTTTGGGCTGGTTTCGACCGCTGCTCGGTGGACGGCTTCCGCGACTATTTTCGCCAACTCACCGAGATCGAACCCCGCCGCGCCGCGCAGTACGGCATCCAGCACTACTGCTGGCTGTGCATCAACGCTAAGGAGGCCGAGAACGTCAGCCTCTCGCGGGATGTGATCGCCATGATCCCCGAGTTTCTCGATAAGCCGAACGTGCTGGGGATCGGCGAGATCGGCCTCAACAAGAACACGAAGAACGAAGCCACCGTGTTCGTCGAGCATCTGGAACTGGCCGCGAAATACGACCAGCAGATTCTCATTCACACGCCGCACCTGGAAGACAAATACCAGGGAACGCGGATGATCCTCGACATGCTGATCGGCGACAGCCGGCTCGACCGCAGCCGCGTGCTCGTCGACCACGTGGAAGAGCATACGGTCCGTCCGGTTCTCGAAGCCGGCTTCTGGGCCGGGATGACGCTCTATCCCACGACCAAATGCACGCCGCAGCGGGCCTGCGACATCATCGAGATGTACGGCCCCGAACGGCTGATGGTCAACTCGGCCGGCGACTGGGGGCCCAGCAAGCCGACCGCCGTCCCCGATTTCATCCTCGAGATGCGACGCCGCCGCCATCCGGAAAGCGTGATCCGCCGCGTCGTTTACGAGAACCCGCTCACGTTCTTCAGCCAGAGCCAGAATTTTCGCTTTCAGCCGCGAGAGGGGGCCGCTGGCGGTCAGGCAGCGGGGAGTCGTCTGGCCGCAGGAGCGAAGTCGGAATAGTCCACAACTTATGGGTCCGCTAGAGGCGATTGAGCGCTAGCGCGATCCCGAGCCTATGAACTGCGACCAGGACGATCGCTATGCCGAAGAGTGCCGCTAGCGCCCAAGCGGCGCCGCGGCTGTCGGCCGCGCAGTAGCGGCGGACGTTGGACCGGAACAGATAGTTGAACGCTAGCCCGCTCAACAGCGCATATATCGCAGGAGCGCTGACATCGCCTCGTCCCCCGTGCAAAGTTATGGCCAGGACAATGGTCAAAATATTGGCAACGATGCTCCAGGCATATGTGAACGAGGCTAGCCACCATCCCCAGGCCGTCCCCAGCCACAGCCCAACGGCTGATCCAATGAAGATGACCGTGACAATTCCGACTATTCCCAGGACGACCATCTCGGTGATTGTGATTGGCGGCAGGCCGGATTGACCGGGGCGAACCACCAGCAGCACAATACCCAGTGCCAGCAGCATGCCGAGCAATATGTGCAATACCGACAGGATCGCAAGGCCGAGCGGTCGCTTGCCGCGTTCGAATTGCTCCCGCTCGTCATCGGCCAGCTCGGCAACGATGAGCGGTGCTTCGTAAGGGTTTGGGTCCGTCATCGATCGATCCCGGCGATGCAACCACAACAAGTGCCGAAGCACTCACACCCGCTCACTCACACTCTCATACGCACGAACAAAAAGCGGGGCCTCCCTGCGAATCCGCTGGGAGGCCCCAATCGTTTTAAGTTCGAACACTCGCGCTGCCAACTACGCCGCGCAGTCGCACGCGCCATCGGCGCAGCAATCGCACTCACAGCCGCAGTCGCCGGTGCAGACACCCGTCTCGCAGCAGCCGCAGTCGCACGTCGCGCAGCAGCACGGCTCGCACGACGTCGGACACGCTCCGCCGCAGCATGCGCCCGAGGCAGTCCCCGCGGCCGGCGCGCCAGCCGGAGCCAACATCGAAAGCAGCATCAGGATCAGAAAGTACATGTTCATTCTCCAAGTGTGTAAACAAACGCAAATCTGGAATTCAAGGAACTCGATACCACGAGTGCGGCTGGCGAGGAGCCCGCAGGGCTAAAGAGCCAGCAAGCGCGCACGCGCCGATTTCCTCAATTCCGCCACACACCCAGGAGAATTCGCAGCGGCGGCCCCGCGGCAAGCGGACTAGTGTTAAGGCGCTCCGAAGTGCGTGCCGCTTCCCAGGCAGGATCGAAAGACAATTCCGCCGGCAAGTCGGCAACATCTTGATCGTCAAGGCTGGCGCCGGCCACGACCGCCGCCGTGGGTGCCGAGAGATGTCCAACTTCGCAATCACAATTGGACGAGATATGACTCGCGGCGGAGTCGCTGCTGCCTGTGTTGCAGCAAGATTGCGGTGGTTCTTGCGAAGCCTCCTCGCAGCAAGGCGCGGCCTGCGGAGTGGTGCAACAGCAATCTCCCGCGCTATTCACCACCAGACAATCGCAAGCACTGCATGCACACTGAGCCAGGAGATCTGCCGGAAACGCAGCAAACATGATCGCCGCCAGCAACGCCGGCAGTGAACATCGTGGCTGGCTAAAGCTGCGAAACACGGCAAATTCCCTCGAACTTCAGTTCGCACCGGGGCAGAGCACCTCAGGCGCATTCTTCGAGCAGTCCTGACCCTGGTCAAGGCTGAAAACAGTCACTCCAAGAAAAAACCGCAAGCGTTTACCCCGCCAGAGGTTGGGTCGATGGCGAAGCTATAATTGGCGGATGCACTTCGCCAAGGCTGCGTGTCTCCATGACAGATTTTGTCACTGCCACCACCGAATCGCTTCGCCATGCCGCTCAAATATTGCGGCAGGGAGGGCTCGTGGCCTTTCCGACCGAGACGGTCTACGGGCTCGGCGCCGATGCCGAGATCCCGGCCGCTGTCGCGCGTGTCTTTGCCGCCAAGGGGCGGCCCGCCGACCATCCCCTGATTGTTCATCTCGCCGGAGCTGAAGAGCTTGATCGTTGGGCGCGGGACGTTCCCGCCGCAGCCTATGATCTCGCCGCAGCATTCTGGCCGGGACCGTTGACGCTGATCCTGAAACGGAGCAGCCGCGCAAGCGATCTGGTCACTGGCGGACTCGACACGGTGGGCCTCCGCGTTCCCAGCCATCCGATTGCTCAAGAGCTCCTACAAGCCTTTGGCGGCTCCATTGCCGCCCCCTCGGCCAATCGGTTCGGCCGTGTCAGCCCGACCACGGCTCAGCACGTCCTCTCCGAACTCGAAGGGCGGATCGACCTGATTCTCGATGGCGGGCCGTGCCAAGTCGGCCTGGAATCGACGATCGTCGACCTCTCGCGCGGCCAGCCGGTGGTCCTCCGCCCGGGCGGCATCACCACCGAACGCCTCACCGAAGTCCTCGGCTCGCTGGGCACGTTGCCAGCGGCCACGGCACCACGCGTCAGCGGCGCGCTCGATAGCCACTATGCTCCACGCACTCGGCTAATTCTGGTCCCCGAGGCCAATCTCGCCCAGCAAGCCGAAGTGCTGGCGAGCACCGGCAAGCGCGTGGTTGTGCTCTCCGCCGATCATTCGCTTCCCCTTCCGGCTGCCGTCGAGCGAATCAAGTGGCCCGCCGAGCAGTCGTCGCTCGCCAGCGCGCTCTATGCCTCGCTCCGCGCGATCGACGCTCTCGACGTCGATGTCGCGCTCGCTTCACTTCCCGCCGAACAGGGTCTCGGCCAAGCCATCGCCGACCGCCTCCGCAAGGCAGCCGCCCCGCGGCCCGAAGACAACGGCTGATGGCCGATCAAGCATTCTCCCTCCCGGAGAGGGCTGGGGTGAGGGGAGAATCCTCGCGGTCGCCCTATCTCGATTGAAGCGTTCGTGCTTGGTGACTGGGATTTGTTTTGTGCTTGCTTCGGATTTTAGATCTAGTGCTTTGTGCTTCTGCCTACACCCCATCCCGATAGCGCTTCGTCAGATCGCCGTACGCATCGATCCGCCGGTCGCGAAAGAACGGCCAGTGGGTGCGGACGACATCGATCAGTCCCAGGTCGCACTCGGCCATGACGATCTCTTCGCCTTCGTGCTTTCCCTTGGCCACGACATTGCCGTTCGGATCGCTGATGAACGAGCCTCCCCAGAACTGCAGAGCCCCTTCGCGGCCGACGCGATTTGGGGCCGCGACGAATATGCCATTGGCGATCGCATGCGAGCGCATCATAGTTTCCCACGCGCTATGTTGGCTCGCACCAAACTCTTCCTTCTCGTCCGGCAGCCAGCCGATCGCCGTGGGATAGAACAGGATCTCGGCGCCGGTAAGAGCCGTCAGTCGGGCCGCTTCCGGATACCACTGATCCCAGCAGACGCAGACGCCCACCTTGCCGAACCTCGTCGCGAAACTTTGAAACCCGAGATCCCCCGGCGTGAAGTAAAACTTCTCGTAGTACAGCGGGTCGTCGGGGATGTGCATCTTGCGGTAGAGGCCCACCTGCGAGCCGTCGGCATCGAGGACGACCGCCGTGTTGTGATACAGGCCCGGCGCTCGCCGCTCGAACAGCGAACCGACCACGACCACGCCGTACTTCTTCGCCGCGGCGGCCAGCGCCTGGCTGGTCGGACCGGGAATCGGCTCCGCGGAGGCGAAATGCCGATGGTCCTCGCTCTGGCAGAAGTAATGCCCGGTAAACAGCTCCTGCAGGCAAACGATGTTCGCTCCCCGCTCGGCCGCTTCGCCAATGCGGGTTATAGCCTTCTCGACATTGGGCTCGCGGGCCTCGGTGCAGGTCATCTGCACGAGGGCGACCGAAACGGGCTTCGACTGGACGTGGTCGTAGGGCATATCGAACCAGGGTTCCAAGTTCCAGATTTAAGGTTCAAAGATTTATAGTACGGGGGTACGCTCACAGAGTACACCCGGCGAGTTTCTCTCCAACCATGAGCCTTGCACGTTGAACCTTGAACTGACCACGCGGCTGAAGGCAGAGGCGCAAGCGCTCGGCTTTGCCCTCACCGGCGTTTGCCCTGCCGTCTCGCCCACAGGCGCGAGCCGCCTCGCCGAGTGGCTTGCGCGCGGGTACGGCGGCCAGATGGACTACCTCGCCGCCCGGCAAGAGGCTTACGCCCACCCCCGGCATGTGCTCGACGGCGTACGCAGCATCCTGATGCTCGGCCTCGCCTACCGCACGGCCGATCCCGCGCCGCTCGCGCCCGGCCAGGGGCGCATCTCGCGCTATGCCTGGGGCGAGCGGGACTATCACGATCTGGTTCACTCGCGGCTCAAGCAATTGATCGCCTGGCTCAAGGAACGCGTTCCTAGCGCCCAGGTTCGCGGCGTCGTCGATACGGCTCCGCTCCTCGAGCGCGAATTCGCTCAGCTCGCCGGCCTCGGCTGGATTGGCAAACACACGCTGCTCATCCATAAACCTGCCGGCAGCTATTTCTTCCTGGCGGCGATCTTGACCGATCAGGAACTGGCCAGCGACGAACCGTTCACTGCCGACCACTGCGGCACCTGTCGCGCCTGCCTCGACGCCTGCCCCACGCAGGCCTTTCCGGAACCCTACGTCCTCGATGCAAGTCGCTGTATCAGCTACCTCACCATCGAACTGCGCGATTCGATTCCGACCGAGCTGCGGCCTGGCATTGGCGACTGGCTCTTCGGCTGCGATGTGTGCCAGGAAGTTTGCCCGTGGAATTCGAAGTCGGATCCGCGAGCCGACGCCAACCTCGTCGGTTTCGAGCCCACGACAAACACCAATCCGGTCAATCTCGTCGGTCTGTTTGATCTTGACGACGAGGCGTTCCGCCGCCGGTTTCGCCACACGCCCCTGTGGCGGGCCCGGCGCCGCGGCATCCTCCGCAATGCGGCAATTGTCCTCGGCAATCAGCGGGCCAGAGTTGCGGTTGACGCTTTGACCAAAGGCCTGGCCGACGCCGAACCACTGGTCCGCGAAGCGTGCCGCTGGGCGCTCGACCAAATGGAGCACACAGGTCAAGTCGCCGAAGATGCCTAACCAATTCGCACAAAGATTCCGTGAAGCTCGCCGCTCGCACGCTTGCCGCTTTAGGGGGTGCCCCCTATCGTGAAGGGCTCTTCTCCTGACCTTTCGTCTGTGCAAACAAATTCTGTGGAGGTATCGATGGCTACTCTGGTAGTAATTGGGTACGAGAGCGAAGTGAAAGCCGAAGAAGTCCGGCTGGCGCTCATCAAGATGCAAAAGGAATACTTGATCGATCTGGCCGACGCCGTCGTCGTCGTCCGCGACGAGCAAGGCAAGGTTCGCCTTCGGCAGCTCTACAATCTGACCGCCGCCGGTGCGGTGAGTGGAGGTTTCTGGGGCTCGCTCGTGGGGCTCATTTTCCTCAACCCACTGTTTGGTCTGGCAATTGGGGCCGCGGCAGGTGCGGTATCGGGAGCCCTCGGCGATGTGGGCATCGACGACAACTTCATGAAGCAACTGGCCGAAACCTTGAAGCCCGGCACCGCCGCCCTCTGCGTCCTCGTCCGGCAGATGACCCCCGACAAAGTGACCGAGGAACTGCAAAAGTTCGGCGGCACGGTCCTCAAGTCCAACCTCAGCCACGAAAACGAAGCCAAGCTCCGCGAAGCCCTGGCCTCGGTCCAAGCTGCGGTTCCCGCGGCGCCAGTCAGCTAACGGGTTTTGACCTGCTGTGAACATTCGAGCGGCCTCGAACTGAACGGGGCTGCTGGCGAGCAGCTTTCCAGGCCAGTACGCTCGGGGGCAGCACTCCCTGGCTGGCGACTCTTCCGGCAATCGCTTGCCGTGCCTCGCGCTCGCGCCGGAACACGCAGACCGGTGATCACTTGAAACACGTCTCATCGCATTTCCTATCAGCCATCGCAACGATGCGCACACACTCTAATGGGGTATTAAGCACCTAAGTAATAATTCCGCAGTCCGTCGCTTAACCCTGAGCGCTTGGAGGACCTCCCCAACTGAGCCGCGGCAAGCGAACTTCGCAAACCATTTGAAGGCAACAACTTGCGTCACCAATGCCGGATCGGGTACTTAAGCTATTTAACCAAGAATTCAGTTCAAAGCAGGCATTGTCTCGCGCCATCGAGTAAGCGGTTAACAGTTCTTACGGGTGAATTGTCCTGAAGTCGGAGCTAGCAATCGCCGGCGAGAATCTCCAAGGGAAGGCACCGCTAGTTCGGTTGCATCGTCGGCACTCTTGCCCGCGACAGCGCACTTCAATGGGTCGTGGGAATTGTGGGATTCCTCATAGGCTGCATCGACGAGTGGCTTTGCCAATGGACATGGCTGACGGTCATGTGCCCCTGCCCCCCCATCGTCGCCCGACTCGCGGGGATTATATCACAAGGTCCCGCGCCTCCCGCTGTCATTTATGACACAAACTCATATCACATAACCACTTATATAAAATGCGGAAATTCCAAACTATTTAGTGCCGATCTATCCGCCCCTAACGCGGTTGAGCCGCAACTTGAAAGCGGAGGTCGAAATTGGATGTCGGAGGTCAGCACCCTGACTTCCGACCGCGACATTCTCCGCACTTTGGACTTTCAATGGTGCAGCATGAAGAACTCGCAAACTTCCGCTTAAGCCCGACAACCGTCGCAGGTTGCATGCTCTCGGGGGTGAATTTAGGATGCACGGCAGAACGTCTCCCGCCCTGTTCGCCTTCCCCCTCCACGCGGTGTGCAGCTCATGTCGATGCTCGTCCGCCCTTCGCCGCCTCGGCCGCCTCGCTGTAAGCCCCCACGGTCGGGATTTGTGCAGCGCCAAGTACTCGTGATCCTGGGCTCGCTCGCGGTACTGGGTCTGCTCATCGCGAGCATGTTCAACCTGGGGCCGTCCGTCGGACAGTCATCCCCCGCCGACGGCGGCAATTCTGCAGGGCCACAGCCGCTGGTCGTTTACTGCGCCGCCAGCAACAAAAGCGTGATGGAGGCGGTCCGAGCCGATTACGAGCAGCAGTTCGGCAGGCCGCTGCAGATTCAGTATGGACCTTCGCAAGCTTTGCTCGCCTCGGCGCAAGTGACCGGCTCGGGCGACCTTTTCCTCCCCGCGGACGACAGCTATTTGGAACTGGCTCGCGAGAAAGACCTGCTGGCCGACGAGTTTCCGCTCGCCAAAATGCAGGCGGTCGTGGCCGTCCCGAAAGGCAATCCCCAGAAGATTGAGCGGCTGGCCGACCTTCTCCGCGACGATGTTCGAGTGGCGCAAGCCAGTTTCGAAGGGGCGGCAATCGGTAAGATGACTCGCGAAGTGCTGACAAAGATCGGCCAGTGGGACGCTCTGCACGACCACACCCACGTCTTCACGACGACAGTCAACGAGGTAGCCAACAACGTCAAGATCGGCGCCGTCGACGCGGGGATCGTTTTCGACGCGGTCCTGCACGACTACGACTCGCTCGAAGCTATCACGATTCCCGAACTGGCCCCTGCCACGGCTCACATCTCGGCCGCCACGCTCGCCGGCAGTCGGCAGCCCCAACAGGCGGCCCACTTTGCCCGCTATCTGAGCGCTCGCGATACGGGGCTCAAGCGGTATGCCGAGTTCGGGTTTCAGCCGGTGGAAGGAGATGTCTGGAGCGAACGCCCGGAAATCACGCTCTATGCCGGGTCGATGCTCCGTCCGGCGATCGAAGCGACGATCACTGCTTTTGAGGAGCGCGAGGGAGTCCGCGTTTCGCGGGTCTATAACGGCTGCGGCATCCTTGTCGCTCAGATGAAAGCGGGTCAAACGCCCGACGCATACTTCGCCTGCGACTCGGAATTCATGACCCAGGTGAAATCGATCTTCCCCGCGCCGACTTCCCTCTCGCAGAACGAGCTAGTGATCCTCGTGCAAAAGGGGAATCCGCACAACGTAAAGACGCTGGCCGACCTGCGGAAGGAAGGGCTGCGAGTGGGCATCGGCCACGAGAAACAGTGCGCCATGGGGTGGCTCACGCAACGAACGTTCGACGAAAGCGGATTGAAAGCCGAGCTGATGAAAAACGTTGTGGTGCAGACGCCGACCGGCGACATGCTCGTCAATCAGATGCGGAGCGGCTCGCTCGATGCGGCCGTGGCCTACCTGAGCAATGCTGCGGGCTCGGCCGAATTCCTCGACGCCATCCGCATTCAGGGGATTCCCTGCTCAGTCGCCACGCAGCCCTTCGCCATTGCCAAGGATTCGGAGCACAAGCAGCTTGCCCAGCGGCTCTTGGCGGCGATTCGGGCGCAGGAGTCGCAGGCGCGGTTTTCGAGCGAGGGGTTCCGCTGGATCGAGGGAGAACAGCCCGCGCATGAGTGATCCGCCGGCCACGAGCATCGCTGCACCCGTCGAGCGGATCACTGCGCATGCAGCACCGCACCGCGCCGGTTCCGATCTGCCCTTCTATGCAGTGATGGGATCGCTCGGCGGAAGTTACATCCTCCTGATCGTGGCTCTCTTGGCCGCCGATCTGATCTACACCTCGCCGCAGCATTTCATCGACGCCCTGAGCAAGCCGGAGATCCAGTACGCGATCCGGCTGACGCTGATTACCTGCTCGATCTCGGCCCTGCTCTCGATCTGGGTGGCGACGCCTCTGGGGTACTTGCTCTCGCGGTTTACCTTTCGCGGCCGGTGGCTCGTCGACACCATCCTCGACATTCCGGTCGTCCTGCCGCCACTGGTGATCGGCCTCTCGCTCCTCATTCTGTTCCACTTGCCGATCGGCGGGACGAATCTGGAAGAGTGGCTGCAGCAGCGAATCGGGATTCGCATCACGTATGCTCAGCCGGCGGTCGTGCTGGCGCAGTTCGCGGTCGCCTGTGCCTTTGCCGTCCAGACGATGCGGGTCACGTTCGACCAGATCGATGCCCGCCCCGAGATTGTCGCGCTGACGCTCGGCTGTCGCCGGAGCCAGGCCTTTCTCGAAATCGCCTTGCCGCAGGCCTGGCGCGGCATCGTCGCCGCTACGACGATCGCCTGGGCCCGCTCGCTCGGCGAATTCGGACCCATCCTGGTCTTTGCCGGAGCGACGCGAATGCGGACCGAGGTCCTCTCGACGACGGTCTTTCTCGAACTGAGTGTCGGCCAACTCGAAGCGGCGGTCGCCGTGTCGCTCTTGATGGTTGCGGCTGCGATGGCCGTGCTGGGAATCGTCCGCCTGCTCGGAGCAAAGGTGAGCCGATGATCGAGCTCGACAACCTGTCGATTCGCTCCGGGCCGTTCACCTTGAGCGGCGTCAACCTGCGAGTCGCCGACGGCGAGTATGCAGTGCTCATGGGAGGAACCGGCCAGGGGAAGACGACGATTCTCGAAGCGATCTGTGGCTTGCGAAGCGTCACGAGCGGCCGGGTCATACTCGGCGGAATCGACATGACGCACGTGAAGCCGGCCAATCGGGGCGTCGGCTATGTGCCGCAGGATCTGGGACTTTTCCCGACGATGACGGTCCGCGGCCATTTGGAATTTGCCTTGCGAGTTCGGCGAACGGCCGCCGCGGCGATTAGTGCCCGAGTCTCAGAACTGGCCGGCCTCCTCGGGATCGAACACTTGCTGGAGCGACACATTCGGCATTTGAGCGGCGGCGAGGCGCAGCGCGTCGCTCTCGGCCGTGCGCTGTCGTTCCGCCCGCGAGTTCTGCTGCTTGACGAACCGCTCAACGCGCTCGACGAAGCGACCCGCGATCGGCTCTGCCAGCTACTGTCCGAGGTCCAGAAACAAAGCGGCGTGACGACGCTCCACATCACTCACAGCCGGGCCGAGGCGCGGCAGGTTGCCGACAAGCTCGTCGTGCTGACGGCCGGCCGGCTCGCCGAGCGGTCGCTGGCTGACTTGGATCACACACCCCACGAGCCCGGGCCCATGCCCACGTCTCCCATCGTCGAAAGCCGACCACTCGCGTCCGGGAGCCAGACCCGATGAAGCTCCGCGTGGAGTACACCGCCCAGCTGCGCACCGCCGCCGGACGGCCCGCCGACGAAATCGAGTTGCCGTCGGGCAGCAGCGTGGGGGAGTTGCTTCGGCACCTTGCCAGCCACCTGGGCGACGGCGCCGCACCTCACTTGCTGACGAGCGAAGGGCACGCCCCGCGCAGTCTGCTCATCGTCATCAACGACACGGCCGCCCCGGCCCACGAAGCCGCCCACCGCGAACTACAGCCCGGCGACACCGTGCTGCTCATGCCCCCCATCGCCGGCGGCTAAGGAGTTTCCGCTCAACGACCTCCGACTTCCGATCTCAAACTTCCCACCAACTAGCCACCAGCATTAGCCACTTCCCCCACGATGCTCCCCCACCTCACCCCCGACGAACTCCACCGCTACGAGTGGCAGCTCTGGGTGCGCGATTTTGGCGAGGAGGGGCAGCGGAAGCTGAAAGCGGCCAGCGTGCTGGTTTCGCGGATCGGCGGCGTCGGTGGGACCGTGGCGATGCAGTTAGCCGCGGCGGGAGTCGGCCGGCTGGTGCTCGCTCATGCCGGCAACCTGCGGCTCGACGACCTGAATCGCCAGCTCCTGATGTCGACCGAGGGGATCGGCCGCCCGCGAATCGAAGCGGCCGAGGTCCGGCTGCGAGCCCTCAATCCGCATGTCGAAATCGAGACGGTAGCCGAAAACATCAGCGAGGCCAATGCGGCGGAATTGGTCGGCCGAGTGGATCTGGTTGTCGGCGCCGCGCCACTCTTCACCGAACGGCTGCTCCTGAATCGCGAAGCGGTCCGCCAGGGCAAGCCGCTCGTTGACTCGTCGATGTATGACCTGGAAGGACGCGTGACGACCGGCAATTTCCCGTGTTCAGCGCGGTGGCCTCGACCGTCGGCTCGCTCGCGGCCATGGAAGCGATCAAGCTCATCGCCGGACTCGGACAGCCGCTGGCCGGTCGGCTGCTATCGCTTGACCTCCGCGAGCTGTCGTTCCGCACTATCGCTATCGCCCGCCGACCCGACTGTGCGGTGTGTGGCGCCGCGAACCCACCCGACTCCCGAATTTCCTCGACCTAAGGACTAGCCATGCGCACCCTTCTTACCTCCCTGGTCTTGGGCGGAGTTTTGATTGCCGGGAGCAACTCGTCAACCGCCGCGGCGGCCGATTGGCCGACTTATCGCGGCGATGCCGAGCGGAGCGGCGCGACGACCGAGCCCTTGCCGGCAAACCTGTCGCTCGCCTGGACGCACCAGCCGGCTCATCCGCCGTCGCCCGCCTGGCCGCGCGACGATCGGATGCTGTTCGACCGGGTGCACGACGTCGTGATCGGCGGCGGCCTGGCCCTTTATGGCAGCTCGGCAGATTGCCGCGTGGTCGCCCTCGATGCGGCCACGGGCCAGGAGCGGTGGTCGTACTTCACCGATGCGCCGGTTCGGTTCGCGCCGACAATCTGGAAGGATCGCGCCTACGCGGTGAGCGACGACGGCTACCTCTACTGCCTGTCGCTGGCCGATGGTTCGCTGCTGCAGCGGTGGCGCGGCGGACCGACGGACGAGATGGTCCTCGGCAACGGGCGGATGGTCTCACGCTGGCCGGCGCGGGGCGGACCGGTGATTCGCGATGGACTGCTCTACTTTGGCGCCGGCATTTGGCAATCGGAAGGAATCTTTCTGCGGGCGATCGAACTCGAGTCTGGCCGCGAAGTCTGGCTCAACGACGATGCGGGCAAAATCTACATGCCGCAGCCGCACGGTGGGGCCAACGCCGAGAGCGGCGTCTCTGCCCAAGGGTACCTGGTCGCTACGGAGAACGAGCTTCTCGTTCCGACGGGCCGGGCCGTTCCCGCCGCCTTCGCCCGGGCGAGCGGCAAGTTCCGCTATTACCACCTGCAGGCCAACGGCCACGTCGGCGGCACGCTCACGATCGCCGCGGGGGACAGCTTCTACAACGGCGGCTCGGCTTTCAATCTGGCGACGGGCGCACTCGAGGGAAAGCTCGGCCTGGGAAGCGTGGCCCGCCTGGGCGAAACGCTCGTCCACGGCAGCAAGACACAGCTGCGGGCTCTGAAGGTCGTCGAAAAGACAGTTCCCGACCGCAAGGGAGAACCGACGAAGTCGCGCGTCCATGAAGTCGTGTGGACGCTCCCTGGGATCGACGCGAGTGCGGCGATCCTGGTTGCCGGCGAAACGATCTTCGCCGCCGGCGGAACGAAGGTGACCGCCATCGACTCAGGGACTCAGAAAACGCTCTGGATGACCGACGTCGACGGCATGCCCTTGGGTCTCGCCGCCGCGGATGGCCGACTCTACGTCAGCACTGATCGCGGCACGATCTACTGCTACACTGCGGGCGGCGAGCCGGCAGCAGCTGTCGCGACACGAGCTGCCGAGAAACCTGCGCCAACCATGCCCCAGCTCGACCCCCGCTACACAGCCGCGGCCGATGAAATCCTCCGCCGGACCAAAACGAGCGAAGGTTTCTGCCTCGATGTCGATTGCGGCGACGGCTCGCTGGCGATCGCCCTGGCCGAGCGGACGAATCTGCAAATCTACGCCCTGTCGCGGTCAGCCGACGAAGTCGCCGCGGTCCGCCAGCGGCTGCACGAGTTGGGCCTCTACGGCAAGAGGATCACCGTCCATCAAGGGGACGCCGCAAATCATCGCTACGGCAAGTACTTCGCCGACCTCGTCGTCTCAGCTCGCTCGCTGGAAAACGGTCCACTGACGATCGCCGCCGACGCGCCCCCCAAGGCCCTGCGTCCCGGCGGCGGGATCGTCTGCACCGGACGGGCCGGCGCGATGGAAACGTTCGAGCGACCGGCGCTCGCTAACACCGGCAGCTGGACACACCAGTACTCGAACCTCGGCAACACGAGCTGCTCGGACGATGAGCTCGTGCAGGGGCAGTTGCGAGCCCTCTGGTTCCGCGATGTCGATCTCGAAATGCCGCAGCGGCACGGTCGCGGCCACGCGCCCCTGTTCTTCGAGGGACGCATGTTCGTCGAAGGGCTCGACGCCCTGCGGGCGGTCGACGCCTACAACGGCCGCAACTTGTGGGAGTTCAAGCTCCCCGGCATTCAGTCGGCCTTCAATGCCGATCACCTCGCCGGCACCGCGGTGACCGGCAGCAACTTCTGCGTCGCGGCCAGCGGCGTCTATGTGCACGACAAGCAGCGCTGCTATCGGCTCGATCCGGCAACGGGCGAAAAGCTCGGTGAGTTTCCCGCTCTCGCCCTGGCAGACGGCAAGCCGGGCCACTGGGGTTACATCGCCTGCGATGGCAAACTGCTCTTTGGGTCGCTCGCCAATCCGGACCACAAGGTGCGCTATGCCTACCTGAAGGCCGACATGAGCGACATGTGGGGCGAATCGAAAACGTTCTTCGCTCTCGACGCCAAGACGGGCAAACTCCTGTGGCGCTACGACGCAAAGGACTCAATC
>JALORD010000530.1 GCA_025459145.1 Pirellulaceae bacterium
CCGAGCGCCGCGTGCCGCTCGATGTGAAGGTCGAAAGCCGTGAAGAAACGCCCGAATATGTGCGGTTCAAGCTAACCTACGTGCCGGAGCCCGGCGATCGGGTGCCGGCGCTGCTGCTAGTGCCGAAGTCGGTCGGGCTGGCCGCCGAGGATGGGATTGGATTTGCGGCGCTGACCGCGACCACTGGTCGCCGCTTTGCCAGGCTTCCCGCGATGCTCTGTCTGCATCCGACGAATCCCGATGGCAAGGCCCAGACCGCAGGTCTCGTGGGGGAGCCCACGCGGCACTACGGCCATCAGCTGGCTCAGCAGGGCTTCGTCTGCCTGATTCCCGACTATCCCAGCTTCGGTGACTACAAGGCGTATGACTTCCACCAGAAGCGGACGGGAACTGACGAGCCCCTCTACGTCAGCGGCACCATGAAGGCCATCTGGAACAACATCCGGGCTGTCGACCTGCTCGAATCGCTCGGCTACGTCGATACGGACAAGATCGGCGCGATCGGCCATTCGCTGGGCGGGCACAACGCGCTCTATACGGCCGTGTTCGAACCGCGAATCAAAGCAGTCGTCACCAGCTGCGGCTTCAACGCGTTCCACGATTACTACGGTGGAGACCTGAAAGGCTGGACGAGCGACCGCTACATGCCGCGGATTCGCGATATCTACGAGAACAATCCCGACAAAATGCCGTTCGATTTTCCCGAGGTGCTCGCCGCGATTGCCCCGCGAGCCGTCTATGTCTCGGCGCCGCTGCACGATGCCAACTTCGAGGTCGGCGGCGTCCGCAAGTGCATTGCCGCGGCTCAGCCGGTCTACGAACTGCTGGGCGGCAAGGAGAAACTGGTAGTTGAATATCCCGACTGCGAGCACGATTTTCCCGACGATGTGCGGGCCCGCGTCTACGAGTGGCTCCAGCGGGAGCTTCGCTAGAGGCCGACCGAGCCGCATGCCTCGCGTTTTTGTTAAGCTGAGCTATCGCGACCACTCGCTCGGCTGAGGCTTGTCATGCGGATCGGCATCATCGCCCTGCTTCAGGAATCGAACACGTTTATCGCGCAGCCGACGCGCCTCGTACATTTCGAGCAGCAGCTTCTGGTCACGGGCGAAGCGGTTCGCGAACAGCTCGCCGGCACGCATCACGAAGTGGGCGGCATGCTGCACGCGCTCGACGACGAGCAGGCCGAGGCGGTGCCGATCTTTGCCGCCCGGGCGCTTCCTTACGGCGTGATCGACCGGGCAACGATCGAGACGCTCCTTGCCCGGATGTTTGCCGCACTCGCCGCCGCCGGGCCGCTCGACGGACTTTTGGTCGCTGCCCACGGCGCAACGGTCAGCGAGCCCTGGCCCGATGTCGACGGCCACTGGCTCGGCGAACTGCGATCCCAGCTCAGTCCCGACAAACCGATCATCGGCACGCTCGATCCGCACGCGAACCTCTCGCCGGCCATGGTTGAGGCCTGCAACGCGCTGGTCGCCTATCGCACCAATCCGCATCTCGACCAGCGGGCTCGCGGCATCGACGCCGCCCGCCTGATCGTCCGCACACTCCGCGGCCTGATGCGGCCGACGATGGCCGCGGCCTATCCGCCGCTCGCCATCAACATCGAGCGGCAGCATACGGCCGAAGAACCTTGCCAGTCGCTGTTTCGGCTGGCCGATCGGCAGATGGCCGACGAGCGCGTCCTCACGAGCAGCATTCTGCTGGGGTTTCCCTATGCCGATGTGCCGGAGATGGGTTCGAGCGCCCTGGTCGTGACCGACGACGATTCGGCGCTGGCCGAACAAATGGTCGGTCAGCTCGCCCAGGCGATGTGGGACAGCCGCGAACAGTTCATCGGCGAATTGATCGGCATCGATGAAGCCATCGATCGCGGACTCGAGAAGGCCCGCGCGCTTGCAGGGCCGGTCTGCCTCCTCGACATGGGCGACAACGTCGGCGGCGGTGCGCCGGGCGATGGCACCCATCTGGCGCAGGCGCTATTTGCCCGCAAGATTCCCCGCTCGCTCGTTGTCCTGTCCGATCCTGAGGGAGTTGCGCAGGCCGAGGCGGCCGGAGAATGGGGCACCTGCACCTTTACCCTTGGGGGAAAGGCGGATCGGCAGAGCGGTCCGCCGCTCGTCTGCGAGGCGACCGTTCAAGGGCTTTACGACGGTCAGTTCGAAGAGCCGCATCCTCGTCATGGCGGAATCAAATCGTACAATCAGGGACCAACGGCACTGCTCCGCACCGACGGCGGCCTGACCATCCTGGTCAACAGCCGGCGGACTCCCCCGTTCAGCCTGCGGCAATTGACCAGTTGCGGCATCAATCCGGCCGATTATCTGCTGATTGTCGCCAAAGGGGTCAACGCCCCCGTAGCGGCCTACCGCGAAGCGTGTAAACATTTCATTCGTGTGAACACCCCCGGCTGCACGACAGCCGACCTCTCTCAACTTGTTTTCCAGCATCGTCGAAGGCCGCTGTTTCCGTTCGAGCGGGACATCGAGTGGTCGGCGCAGCTTCGCTAATTGCTGCCCTCGTTACAAGCGAGTCACCGCGGAACAGCGGCTTTGCGGGAGGTACCGTCGATGGACGAACGCATCTATCGAATTCTGCTCGTCGCTATGGCGGTCCTGCAACTGGCGATCCTGGGAACGGTGACGGTCCCGCTCCTCAACGGTCCTGCCGAGAACGAACCGAGCCTAGTGCGGATTGCGATTCGCGTGGTTGGCTATCTGCTCGTTCCGGTGGCGATCATGGGGCTATGGAATTGGCAGCGGTGGGGACAGGTCATGCTGGGGATCGCGCTGGCGATCGCCAGCGTGGCCGACCTGCCCGATGGGGTGTTCGCCATGTTCTGGCGGCTTCTTCCACTGCTAATCATCATCGGCCTCACGGTCGAGCAGCATCTGAGCCGCGCCGAAGCCGAGGAGGAAGCCCAGGCCGCGGAGCACCAAAAGCCGCCGTACGAATAGCCTTGGCTTGCAAACTGCCGGCGAGCCCTTCCCGCCGGCCCCGCTTCCCGGCTGCGTGATTGGCATTTACGATATCCGTCTGGCTATCTCGGGATTGGCGCCATTCGCCATATCCGCCGCAACGTGTCGCTTTTGGCCTTTGATTCCCGTATGAAACTCATTCGCTACGCCGACCCAGCCGGGCAGATTCGCTACGGCTGTGTAGGCCCCGACGACTCGGCCTTTGAGATCGACGGCGACATTTACGGGCCGTTTGCCGTTACCACGCGGCCGGCTCACGTCGCCAAACTGCTCGCGCCGATTCAGCCGACGGCGATCATGTGCATCGGCCTAAACTATCGCCGGCATGCCGAGGAGGGGAAAGCGCCGATTCCCAAGTGGCCGGTCTTGTTCATGAAATCGCCCGGCGCGGTCCAGAACCCTGGCGATCCGATCGTCCTGCCGACGAAGCTCAAAAGCACGCAGGTCGACTACGAGTGCGAGTTGGCGGTGGTGATCGGCAAGGCGTGCAAGAACGCGACGAAGGAGACCGCCCTCGACTACGTCCTGGGCTACTCGTGCGGCAACGATGTGAGTGCCCGCGACTGGCAGAAGGACTTTGGCGGGTCGCAGTGGTGCCGCGGCAAGACGTTCGACACGTTCTGTCCGCTCGGTCCCGCGCTCGCGCTGAAAGATGAGATCCCGAATCCCAATGCCCTGAAAATCAAGACGGTCCTGAAC
>JALORD010000531.1 GCA_025459145.1 Pirellulaceae bacterium
GCATGTGCCGATTTTCGCTTCGGACAAGTTTCGCGGCCGCTCGCCGCATGGGCTGTTTGCCGATGTGGTCGAAGAGCTGGATGCGGGAATCGGCGAGATTATTGCCGCGATTGACGAGCATGGCCTCGCCCAGCGGACGCTGGTGATCTTCATCAGCGATAACGGCCCATTCCTCTCGTATGGCCATCATGCGGGGTCGGCTGGGCCGCTCCGCGAAGGGAAGCTGACGACGTTTGAAGGGGGCATCCGCGTGCCGGGAATCGTCCGCTGGTCGGGCAAAGTTCCCGCCGGGCGCGTGAGCGATGAGCTGGTCACTTCGCTCGACCTCCTGCCGACGTTTGCCGCGCTCCTCGGCGCAAAGTTGCCGGAACACAAGCTCGATGGCGTCGACGTCGGGCCGTTTCTCTTGGGCAAGGCCGAGAAATCGCCGCGCGAGGAGTTCTGGTACTACGCGGGGGACGAGCTGCAGGCGGTCCGCCGCGGACCGTGGAAGCTGCACCTTCCGCACGAGTATCTCTCGCCCGCCGATCCGCCGGGCAAGAACGGCAAGCCGGCGAATTTCGAGAACCTGCGGCCCGAGTCGATCGAGCAGTCGGGACTCCGGGGCATCGCCAGCCGGCACGGCTATATCGTCCGCGAAATGCCACAGACGCTCTACAACCTGGCGACCGACCCGGGTGAAACGAAGGACGCGGCGCGTGACCATCCGGCAGTGGTCAAGGAGCTTTTGGAGCTGGCCGAAACGGCCCGGGCCGACCTGGGCGACTCGCTCACTGGCCGCACCGGACCGGGAAAGCGGCCGGTGGGGAAGTTGTAGAGATTTCCTCTCCCCTCCGCGCTCACCGCGGCCCAGCGTGCCAGTTCGGGCCACCGGTGGAAGGTTTCGCGCGGAGGCGCGGTGCCCGCGGAGGCAGAGAAACCGAAAAGCACCCGATGCGAAGGAGATCTTGTTCAATCGAACAGCAAGAGCCCAAACCCTTCGGGCCGAATCTTGGCGGCGGCGGGCTGGCTCGCGGCGGCGACTCCCCGGTCGGGAACGACTCGCTGCACTTGGGCTGCCCAAGCATCCTGCGACTGCGGGCGGCGCCCGCCGAGTTCCGCCAGCGGAATCGCCGCTTCCACAGTCCACCACTGGGCGTCGCCGGCCGTAGCGATGAACCACTGCGGGTTCCAGGTCGCGTCGCCAAAGCAACTCGCCGCTGGACGACCCTGAGGGTCGACGGAGAGCTGCCAGTAGGTCGAGTAGTCGCGGTCGATATCCAAGAGGAGCGACAAGTGGTCGACAGCTGCGAGGTCGCTGTCGTGCGGCCGGGGCGCGGTCGCGTCGACAGGCGCATACGCGCCGCCCGGTGCCTTCTGGCAACTCGCTGCGAAGTAGAGGAACTCTTCGTCGTACGCCAGGACGGCATGCGTCGCGAGCGGCTGTGAATCGGCACTAGCGCTTGCGAGCGGAATCGGCCGGGCGATCCGCCACAGCGGTTCATCGAGCAGGCCATCGAGCTTCGGCCGCTCGAGGGCTGCCGCGACCGACATCACCGTCTTCGGGGCGACTCCCCGCTTGGCCAAGAGCCACGACTCGGCCGATACGCAGGCCGCCCAGGGATTGCTCGCCTCGCCCGATCCCAGCCGCTGCAAGTATTGCTCGGCCGAGCGCGACTGGCCCGCCTGCCGCAAGGCGATCGAAAGCGGAAACTGCAGCTGCGGCGCCGCGTGCAGCGTGGGCCGCGTTTTCTTGATCCAATCGGCCACGGCAATCGCCTGGCTGGCCCGCTCGTCGGGCGACAGGTCGGGAGCCGCAGTCTGCACATGCGCCTGGCCAACGAGCGCCGTCTGTTGGCTGCGGTCGACCACCTCGAGCGGAGCGCCCGCTTTGTCGGTGGTCGCGACCGCTCGGCCGCGGGCGTCTTCCCGCTGACTGGTGGCCGACGCGAGCTGTACCGAATAGTGCGTCGCCTTGCGATTGCGCCAGGCTAACTCACCGCTGGCATGGTACTGAATCAGCCAGACCGCGGCCGCCTCGGCCAGCGGCTCCTGCGGATAGCGGTGGATCAGGGCGTGCATCGATTCGGCGGCGGCCTGGCCTTTGCCAACCTGCATATAACGCTGACCCAATTGCCAGAGAATTTCGCTGCTCTGCCGGCTGGGCAATTCGCTCGTCAGGTTGTCGATCTGGCCGATCCAGGTTCCCGTCGACGGATCGCCGCTGTGGATGCGGTTGAGCAATTGTTCGACGTTGTGCCGCCGCTGGGCCATTCGGCTCAGCAGGTCGAGATTGCCGCCGGGAGGGCTCGACAGGGCCCGCCGCGCGTCGCTGCCGGCCGAGAGGACGATTCCGCTCATCACATCGCGGCGGCCCGCTTGCTGCGGCAGATGATCGACCAGGAGCGAGAGCCCCAGCAGCTTGGGGACCGGCTGTAAATCGGCCGAGATCAGCCGGCTGCCGCTCTCCGCCGTTTCGGCCAGGCTCCGCCCCAGGCGCGGCGCCCATTGGGCGGGCGTGATCGTCACCACTCCGCCGCGATCCCCCCGGGCGAGCGCAAAAACCTTTTTGACCTTCCAGGCCGTGAGGCCCACCTGCGAAATCTGGTCGGAATAAGCTGTCGGATCGGCCGCTTTGGCCACCGCCGCCAGCGTGATCTGGTTGGTCAGGTGCCCCTGCGGATCGTCCCCTCGCGGACTCACATCCTCGGTCACGATCACCTCGGGCCGCCACTGCCTGATCCGGCGGACCAGGTGTTCTTCCATGCGGTCGGTCGCCCGGCCGTCGTTGGCCGTATTCCAGCGAGCGAGGACCGCGTCGGCCGACAGCACGAGCCCCTCGTCGCGGAGCGGAAACCGCCAGGCCGTGTCGGCGGCCGAACCTCCCGCGGCGATCACGGCGCCGTGCGTCCGGCGGGGGAGCGTCCGTTGATTTGGCGGCGCTGCGGGCTCAAGATCGCGGCGGCCGAGAATCTCCACGGCGGTCAAATAAGCGTCGCTCCCCGCTTGCTGCGCGACCACCGCCAGCGGCACGCGCTCCGGTTCGCTGAAGATGCCCAGCAGTGCCACTCGTTTTCCGCCGCTCCGCTGCACGCGCCACGACTGGCCGCCATCGCGGGTATGCAGGATCGTGCCGAAGGCACCGACCGCCCAGCCGCGCGATTCATCGAGGAAACAGAGTCCCCGCAAGGGAGCCGTCTGCTCGGTTCGCTGCACTTGCCAGGTTTGTCCCTGGTCGGCCGAATGCAACACACACGTCCCCGGAGCGCCGGCCATCCAGACGTGCGACCCGTGGACCGCCAGCGCGCGAAAATCGAGTTCGGCCGCGGCAATCTCGGGGAGTCTTCCCGGCGGCGCGGTCCAGGTGAATCCGCCATCCTTCGTCGTGAGTGCGAGCCCGCCGTCCCCCACGAGCCAACCTCCCAGTTCGCCCGCGAGCAGCATCCGCCGCAGGTACCGCGCGCCGAGATTCTCGGTCCGCGTCGGGCGGATTTCCATCTGCGTCACGAGGCCCAGCGTTCCGCCCAGCCCGGCGGCCACGCCTGTCTTCGCGTCGCGAAAGTCGCCCGTTACCCAACCGGTCGATTCCCCCTTCGGCACCGGTATCCAGGTCCGGGCGCCGTCGTCCGTCCGAAAGATTCCCGAGGGATAGAGGGGCGACCCGTCGCCGAGCGCCCAGCCGTTGCGGGCGTC
>JALORD010000106.1 GCA_025459145.1 Pirellulaceae bacterium
CCGCCTGTACGCCCATCGCCGCCGGCAGGCCGAAGCCCATCGTCCCGAGGCCGCTCGAACTCAGCCACGTTCGCGGCTTTCGGAATTTATAGAACTGGGCGGCCCACATTTGATGCTGGCCGACCCCTACCGTGATGTAAGTTTCGCGATTTTGCGTCAGACGCGACAGCTCGGCGATTGCGTGCTGCTGCAGGACGCCCTTGTATTCGGTGTCGTAGCGGAACGGATGCTCGGCTCTCCACGATTGGCACAATTTGACCCAGGGCGTGATATCCGCCGGGGCCTCGACAATGTTGTTCAGCTCGCGAAGGGCGAACTTCACATCGCTGCACACGGGAATGTGCGCGGGCTTGTTCTTGTTCAGCTCGGAGGGGTCCACATCGACGTGGATAATCTTGGCATGCTTGGCGAATGCTTCGAGCTTGCCAGTCACCCGGTCGTCGAACCGCACGCCGAGGGCAATCAAGAGATCGCAATCGCGGACGGCCCAATTGGCGTACACGCTGCCGTGCATTCCGAGCATGTCGAGACAGAGCGGATGATCGGCCGGAAAAGCGCCCAGGCCCATCACGGTCATCGTCACGGGAATGCCCGTCTTCACCACCAGCTCGCGCAGCTCTTCGCTGGCGCCCGAGGCGACAATGCCCCCGCCGGCATAGATAATTGGCCGCTTCGCCATCCGAATCGCCGCAGCGATCTGATTGATCTGTTCGGGATGGGCGGTCCGCAGTTTTCCGTTGTAGCCGGGCAGATTCAGCGGCTCGTCCCAATTGGGCACCACCGACGTCATCTGCATGTTCTTCGGCATGTCGATCAGCACGGGGCCGGGCCGGCCTGTCGTGGCGATGAAGAATGCCTCCTTCATCACCCGGGCCAAGTCGTTCAGGTCGGTCACCAGATAGTGGTGCTTCGTAATGCCGCGGCAGACCTCCACGATCGGCGTCTCTTGAAAGGCGTCGGTACCGATGACCGACGTGGGAACCTGCCCGGTAATCGCAATGAGCGGAATGCTGTCGAGTTTGGCATCGGCGATGGCGGTGACGAGGTTCGTCGCCCCGGGGCCGCTCGTGGCCATACAGACGCCGACCTTCCCCGTGCTCCGGGCGTAGCCCTGGGCCGCGAACGCGCCTCCCTGCTCGTGCCGAGGCAGGATTGTCCGAATCCGGTCGCCATATTTCGTGAGCGACTGATGCAGCGGCATGCTGCAGCCGCCGGGATAGGCAAACAAGACCTCGACGCCGTGATCGACCAGCGACTTGACGAGGATATCGGCCCCGCACATCAATTGGCTGTCGGTAGCGGTCGCAGTGGCGGTCATAACGTCTTGCTCCTCTTTATGTTCCGTCGATTCGTACCGGACAATTGCATTCGTTCAACCCGATTGCGCGACGGCGGCGGCCGGGGAGGATTCGCAGCCGGGTGTGACACCCCGGTGAGCGACCCTAAGCCATGATAGGCGGATCGTTTAGCAAACCCATCAGATTATGACACAGTCCCCATTGTCACAAGCGAGCGACCCCGCCGTTTTGGGCAATTCCGCGGGCTCTGGCGCCCTGCCATCGGGCCCAATCGGCCATCTGACATCTGCCAGCTGGCAATCCATGGAGGAGTCTCGATCTAGGGAGGTTCGGCTCCGACTGCGAACTTCAATCCGCCCACCATTACAAGCCGCATAATCAATACAAAAACAAAAAAGGCCCGGCTCCCACAAGGAGAGCCGGGCCCCAAGGTAGCTCGTCATTGATCGGTGATCTGTGACGAGGGGTTGGTGGCTGCCTAAGCAGCCCGCCGGCTGTCAGCAGGCGCCACCTCGGCTGGTACAGACATAATTCACTAGACCACCTCCTTTCCAACTAGGTTTACCCCGTTTTAGCCGCGATGCCGATAGATGCGGCTTACTCCGAGCTGGCTAGTCCCGTCGCGCCGCGGAGCGCGACACGTCTACGTGCATCTTTTCTTGTCGACGCACGAAAATCAAGAGCGAAACTTTGCGTTCAGGTTCGCGCGGCCGGCGAGATTTCTTTCGCAGGCGGAGTCGACCGAAGTTGGCACTTTCTGCCCGACGGTGAATGGTGCCGCGCAAAGGGGGCCGCGCTCTCGGATTAAGGCCCGCTTGGCAAGAGGGGCCTACTACAATCGAGGGTATGTCAGCAGACCCTCAGCCCCGCCGACGGTTTCAATTCAGCCTATGGACGCTGCTCGTCGCGATCACGCTCAACGGGCCAATCGTACTTGTCATCTACGGCTGCACGCAGCCGTTTTATGTGACTGAGCAAATCGATTGCGGTGGTGGCCGCTACATCGAGATCCTGCGGCCGAACGATTTCTGCGAGAAAGGGGAGTCGGTTTTCTACCGATTCACGGCTATGAAAAACTGGGAAAACCCGGTGCAATTTGCTACCTGACAACTGGGAGCTTCGCGTTTGGAAATCGGACGATGAAGAGACAGTCGGAATCGCTTACGAGGGCTCTTCTCGTGCGCTCAGAATCCTTTTCGATTTCAAATCCGGCGAGTCGTGGCCAGCTAGCCTGAATGCCTCGGAAGAAATGCTCGCTCGGCTGCGCGCCAAGCATGGAGCATTGCGACTTGCCCCGCCGTGACCGGTGAGTCGCGTGATCGACTTATGCCGCATGTGCCAAAGCCGGGCGGAGCGTATTCAACTCCCAACCGCCGAAGCGGCGGCCGAAGCGGAGCGAGCGATAGCGGGCGTACCATTGCCGCCGGGCCTGGTTTGGACTGAAGCGTCGTTTGCGTGAGCCGTCGGGCATGATTCGGTCCCTCCCGCCTGGATCAGTCATGTCGCCTGAGTAAACTCTTCGGCTGTCCGCGAGGCAAAACTGAGCCCTGGGCTGACCATTAACGATCCGATGGGTCAAAATGGGTTGACCATGCGGACGGGTCGGCTGAGCCAGAAGATCGAGCCGAGGATCACCGCACAGCCGGCGGCGAGCATTACGAGGTCAGCAGCGATGGCGAGTTCGACGAGCATGACAACAACCTTCCAGTTACTTCGGAGTAGCGGTCTGACGGGAAGTAACCAAGGCAACGAATGTGCCGAAGCTGGATCCTCGGCGAGCGAATCGCCAAAACTGTCTGTTTTTTGGGGAAAGTGCGAAGAATCGAGCTGCCAGTGCCGACACAATTGCCGCGTCGCGTGTAGTCACTTCGACATCGCTAGCGTAATCATTGTGACTCGCCCCATTGCTCTCCGGAGGCGCGCAAAAAATCGTCGGGCAGCGCACAGGAGGAGATTGCGCATCTGCCCGACGAGTTATTGAGCTGCAGCTTGGCAGGTCGGCTGATCTCCGACTTCCGCCGTCCGACCGCCGACCTCTGACTTCCGACCTACCAGGGTCCCCGCACCGGATACACGCCAAACTGATCCGTATGGCTCGGCCAGTACGGGGTCGGGCGGAACTGGCGCCCGTAGCCGGCGCCGAGCTCTCCCGGATAGTCGCGGAAGAACTGGTGATAGAGCGGGACCATTTCCGATTGCGAGACGCCCCAGGCATAGCTGGTGTGCATCTTGGCATTCGGAGGGACGACGAGGGCGATCGGCGTCCCGTACGGCGTATATGCGTAGTCGCCGTGCCAGGGGCGATTCGCCGCGTTATAGCGAGCGATCCGGTCGGCCCGGGTCGCGTGATAGCCGTGGTGCGGGTGAACGGCGAGGGCTTCGGCAGCCGCCGCCAGCGACAGCGCCGCCGCCAGTCCGGCCAGCAAAAGAGTGGTGGGTTTCACGTGCGTTTCTCCAGGAAAATTCCCGATGGGTGGATGTCGCGGGGCCAGGCGTGAGGCGATAAGAGGGCGCGGCTGTGCGGGATCTCGACCCTCACCCCGGCCCTCTCCCAGAGGGAGAGGGGGAAGTTACTCGGGCCGGGCGGCCCTTAGTGCCCGAACAGCGACGCGCGGTAATGCACGCTCGTCCGATTCAGGCCCTGCCCGCCGTTGTAGTAGCGGTGATACGTCCGGTGGTGCGTATACAGGAACTCGTGCGGGTAGAGCGGCTGATACGTGATATACGTGTGGCCGACATGGGGCGGCACCGGGCGGGGCGACAGGTAGAGCTCGGCTCCCACGCCGCCGCAGCTCGGCCAGGCGTAGTAGTTGTAAAACAGGTCCGGCTGGCCGTAGAACCGATATTGGCACTGCCCGTTGCTGCAGGTGCGGCAGCCGCCGGGTCCACCGTACTCGTGGAAGTCTTTATTGTAGCCCAGGTATGACGCTCCCTGGTTGTATCCGCGGGCGTCGCCGTGATGGTGGCCGTATTGGTGTGTTCCGGCGAAATGCGGGCCTTGGTGGCGACCGTGGCCGATGCCGCCGGGGCAATTGCCGTCTGGGCAAGCAGCCCCATCGACCGCGTACCCCGAGTCCTCGACAACGACTTCCTGGCCATGGGCGATTCCCGCCGCCACCAGCACGAGCGCGGCCACCGCGCTTTTGATCAACGTTAGTGTCATCCGATTAGCTCCTCCGAAAACAGCATGCGGCGACGTTTCCCCGCGCGAGAGGTTGGCAAGCGAGCGCGGGAACGATCCGCCAGGTTGGCATCAATTCAGGTGGGGAGCGGCGCCGTCGGGCAGGACATTCCAGGCCGCTTCATCGACTTATTCGGATCGTTCCGCGACTGCGGGTGAGTCTTTATGCGCCTGCCGCAACAGATGCTCCCGGCCTGCCGCTAGTGTCGGCAACACCGTCAAAGCCGCCTGGGACCTGGCCATTAGAATCGCTACAATCGCGATGTTTTCTCCCAGGGAAAGGACTGCCCGTGTCGAGTGTCGTGAAGCCCGTGCGATCTGTTGCCGCTGCCCGTTCTGCCGCCTCTAACGAGGACGATTCCTCGGCGCCTGCCGCCAAGGGCTCGGCGTATGCAGCCAATGGTGCGGCTGCCAATGGCCAGCACAGGGCGGACGAAGCGCATGTCGCGGACCACGATGCGAATGCCGCCGACGGCGGCGATGCAAATTCCGTCGACGGGGGCGAGCGCGTCCAGCACGACCGCGGCAAGCGCCGGGCCACCGCCGAATCGATGGCGGCCAAGCAGCGCGACATTTCGGTCAGCGAGTTCTTTGCCAAGAACCGCCACCTGTTGGGTTTCGACAACCCGCGCAAAGCCCTGCTCACCACCGTCAAGGAAGCGGTCGACAATTCGCTCGACGCCTGCGAAGAGGCGGGAATCGTCCCCGAAATTTGGGTCACGATCGAGCCCACCGGCAACAACCGCTTCAAGGTGAGCGTGCAGGACAATGGCCCGGGGATCGTGAAGAAGCAGATTCCGCTGATCTTCGGCAAACTGCTCTACGGCAGCAAATTCCATCGCCTGCGGATGAGCCGCGGCCAGCAGGGGATCGGCATCTCGGCTGCCGGCATGTACGGCATGCTGACGACCGGCAAGCCGGTGAAGATTATCAGCAAGCTCGCGCCCAAAAAGCCGGCCCACTATTTCGAGCTGCAGATCGACACCAAGCGGAACCAGCCCGAAATCATCAACGGCAAGGGGGACGGCGTCGACGTGGAAGGGGGCAAAGACTTTCACGAGCGGCTGCAAAAACACGGCATCGACTGGGAGACCCACTACCGGGCCGCCGAAGGAAAAGAACCCCAAGAGGTGAAGAGCGGCACTCGGGTGACGATCGAGCTCGAGGGTAAGTTCATCCGCGGCCGCGGCAGCGTCGGCGAGTATCTTGAGCAGACCGCAATCGCCAACCCGCACGTCACGCTCCACTACAAGGACGCCGAGGGGAACGACGTCACTTACGAGCGGAGCACGACGCAGCTTCCGCCCGAGCCGAAGGAGATCAAGCCACATCCTTATGGCGTCGAGCTCGGCCGCCTCGTGACGATGCTCAAAGACACGCCGGCCGGCACGATCTCGGCGTTCCTGACCGATTCGTTCTCGCGGGTCAGTTCGTCGGTGGCCCGCAACGTGTGCGAAACGGCCAAGATCAGTACGCGGATGAACCCGCGGAAGGTTGGCCGGCAAGAGGCCGACGCGCTGTACCAGTCGATCCAGAACACGCGGATCAGCGCCCCGGCCACCGATTGCCTCGTGCCGATTGGCGAGCAGCTCATCCTCAAGGGGCTACATCAGGTGGTTCCCGGCGAGTTCTACTGCGCCGCGACGCGTCCACCAGCCGTCTATCGCGGCAATCCGTTTTTGATCGAAGTGGGGCTCGCCTATGGCGGCGTCTCCACGGCGCAGAAAGTCTCGCTCGAAGCGCTCACCGAAATGCTCGGCGAGACCGATGCTCGCACGCTTCGCCAGTTCCTGATGAACTCGTTCGACGGGATCGGCAGCGAAGGGGCCGACAAGATCATGACCGAGGCCAAGATGGGCACTCGCCAAAGCCCGTCGCGCCTCGCCAAAAACGAAATCGCCCAGCTCCACGCCGCAATGCGGAACGTGAATCTCAGCGAAGGCCAATCGATGCAGGTCCTGCGATATGCCAACCGCGTCCCGCTGCAGTTTCAGCCCGCCGCCTGCGCGATCACGCAGTCGGTGATCGCTACCAACTGGCGGAGCTATGGCCTGTCGCAGTCGCGCGGCAACCTGCCACAAGGGCCGGTCACCGTCATGGTCCACATGGCCAGCGTCTGGGTCCCCTTCACCAGCGAATCGAAGGAAGCGATCGCCGGCTATCCCGAGATCCAAAAAGAGTTGCGGCTGGGTCTGCAGGCCGTTGGCCGCAAACTGGGCATTTATCTCAATCGCCGGATGAAGGTCAAACAGGAAGGAGAGCGGCGGAGCATCTTCCTGCGGTACCTGGGCGAAGTCGCCGGCGCCGTTGCCGAGATTCGCGATCTGGGAGATAAGGAGCAAAAGGACCTTTACGATCGCCTGCTCCACGTCGCCAAACGCCGCACGGCCGAAGCCGACACCAAACTTGACGACCGCGGCAAGAAAGTGCAGACGCCGCTGGAAGAAGAACTCGGCGACAACGTCCTGATCGTCGAGCAGGACGCCAAGGCGTAGTTGCGTCGCACACCACCCGGCAAGTATGTAACAGCCGCTTGCTTCCGACGCGCGAGCGACGCTACCCTGCACGCAGTCCCCTCCCGCGGGAACCTATCGCGTGTCGGCTTCACGAAAATCCCGCCGCTGGCTGCAATTCAGCCTGGCTTCGCTGCTTGTTCTCGTGACGATCGTGGGGCTTGTCCTGGCGCCGATCGTCAATCGCGTGCAGCAGCAAAGCCGGCTAGTGGCAAGCATCGAAGCGCTCGGCGGACAGGTGACGTTCGACGAGGCCGAGACGCCTCCGTCCCTGCTTCGCGGGTGGCTGAACGACGATTATTTCCGCACCGTCCGCGGCGTCTCCCTCCGCAGCTGCGCGGCGAACGACCCGCTATTGGCCGAGATGGCCGAGCTGCGGAGCCTCGCGACCAGCCTCGAACACCTTGATCTGTGCGATAGCGAGATTACCGACGCGGCACTTCCCCACCTCGCCCAGTTCCGGCGGCTCAAGGCGCTCGACATCGGCTTTAATCCCATTACCAGCGGCGGCCTCCAGCAGCTCGCCCCACTTGATGAGCTGGTGTACCTGGGACTCGATGTGACGGAAGTGACCGACGATGGGCTCGCGGCTCTCGGTGAATTTCCGCAGCTCTACCGCGTGTCGCTCTACTCCGACGATATCACCGATCGCGGGGCAAAAACGCTGGCACAACTTCCCTCGATCGGCGAGCTGGACCTGGCCGACACGCAGCTCACCAACGCGGGACTCGCCGAACTGGCCAGGATGCCGAGGCTCGCGCGGCTCCGTCTCGACCAGATGAAACTCGGCAGCGGCCAGGAGCAGCGCATCAGCGACGGGGGACTCCAGCACCTGGCCGCCATGCCCGGCCTGATCGATGTCTCGCTCTGCAACCTGGCGGTCACCGACGCGGGCGTCGCCGAACTGAAAGCCGCGAGGCCCAAGCTCGCGGTGTCGAGATAGCACACGCCGCCGGACTTTGGCGGGCGTGCCATGTTCAGAGTTCAAGGTTCAACGTTGAAGGTTGAAGGTCCTACTCGTAACCCTCCTCCTAATCCTTCTCATCTCCCTCCTGGCTGCCTTCGCCGGCCGCGTTCCCCGTCGCTTCTGCCGCCTCGAGCAGTCCATCCCCATTGGCATCCAATTCGTCGAACTTCGCCAGCGGGCCGATAAACTCTCGCCGGCTGATTGCGCCGTCGGCGTTGGCGTCCATCGAGCGGAACCAGCGGGGTAGATCGGCGGCCACGGTTTGCACGCGGGCCGGCGGAGGCGTGAACAGGGCGTCGAGGTTCTGTGCGTTCCCGCGGGCCAGACCCAGCATCAGCACTTCCGGCAGGTCCCCCGCCGTGATCTGCCCCGGCCGGCGAGTCGCGAGCGCCTGCAGCCCGTCGGCCGCCTGGGCCACCTCGCGGCGATCGAGCCGTTCGTCGTGGTTGGCGTCGAGCAAGGCAAACAGCCGATCCTCGCGATCCTCGACCTTGGCGTGAATCTGCGCCCGCTGGGCCGCCTGTTGTCCGACAAGATACTCGCGAATCTCCGGGGTATAGATCTTGCCATCCTCATCGGCATCGACCGCCTCGAATGCACCAAACTGCTGCACCGCGTTCTCGGGCACCTCGCTCGCCTCGAGATAACCATTCTTGTCGGCATCGAACTGCGCGAGCAGTTGTTCGGCCCGCGCCGTTTCGCTTCCGCCGAGGGCCATGTCGTTCAGATACACGGTGAGCGTTGTCCCCGCGATCGGCACCGTGACCCGCCCGCCAATCTCATCGACGGTCGCCTCGCCATCGGCCAGCGACGGATCGACGCTGACGAGGCGAATCGTCGGCGGGCGCACAGGCGGTTGGGCCGGAGCAACATCCGCTGACTTGCTGTTTACTGACTCGCTAACCTCCGATTCTCCGACCTCCGACTCGCCAACTTCCGACTTCCCAACCTCCGACTTCCGATCTTCCGGCGCTCCGTCTTCCGACTCGCCGACTTCCGTCGCGCCAACCTCCTCTTCCCGCCGCCGGCCAAACTCGACCGCCAGCACCAGATGCGGCGGCAGCGTATCGAGCCGGGGAAACTCTGTCTTCACGAGCCGTCCGTCGCCGTTCTCATCGAGCAGCGCGAACAATTCTGGATGCCGCGGGAACGAATCGGGCTTGAGCGACCGGGCTCCGGCATAAGCTCGCTCCAACTCGAACCGGACGCTGTCCCAATCGGCATGCGGCCCGAGCAGCTTCACCGCATCGGGACCGCGGCGGCGGCGCGGCGCGGCCATCCCCGGCATCACACTAGGCGGGGCGGCCAGTTCGGCCGCCGACAGAATCTCATCGTCGTCGGAATCGCGCGACCACAGCCGGGGCTCGGCCTCGGCGAGTTCCTCCTCGCTCAGAGCCCCGTCGCCGTCGCTGTCGAGCAGTTGCCACAGCGGCGACTCGCGCCCGGCGGAGACGCGATGATCGGCCGTACCGCGAACCGAGAACGAGCGCGCGCTGCCGGCATTGCGCGTCAGAAACCGCGGCAGTTCAGCCGCGTCGACCGTGCCGTCCCGGTTCTGATCGTACATCTCAAGAACCTGCTTCCCGCCGTATTCCCCTTCGATGGCCACATTGCCGAGTTGCCCGTATTTGAACCGCTTGCTCTCGACCACCTCCTGCCAAGTCGGGCGGCCGTCGCCGTTGGTATCGGCCAGCCTCAACACTTCGGCCACCAGTTCGTCGAGCGCGCCAGTGTGTGGCTGGCCATCGATCGACATCCGCAGCTCGACAATCACCGGCCCGTCCGGGGCAAGAATCATGATCCGCTCGGTCCCGTAGGCAGGTTCCACGGCTACGGCTGACTCGTCCCCCGGGCCGTCAGTCATCGGGGTCGCCTCGACCGCCTCGGGAGAAGCAGGCAATTCTGCGGCATTGATCTCGGCAGCAGTGCCGCTCACGGCTTCGACCGGAGGGGATACCTCCGCCGGCGGAATGACGGCAGGCGCTGTGGGAGCTGCTGGAGCCCTTTTCGCCACCGGTGCCGTAGCCGGTTTCGCCGGACAGCCGGCAAGTGAAACGCACCATCCCGCGGCCAAAAGGGCTCCCACAGGTCTCGGCCAAAACCGGAGACGAACGTGCAAATTTGTCATTCTAAAGCCCTCTCCCTCGCCAACTTGCCGCCGTTTTGCGACCTCGGGCCCGCTCAAATTCAGACAAAGCGTCTTTCGGCCGCTTCGCGCAATCTGGCAACTCCGAAGCTGCGTGTCAAGCATTTACCAGCCAGGGGTGGCCTGATTTCGGTGCACTGGCGTCGACGGCTGCCGCGCACAGCCCCGTGCGACCGCTTTGACCGCGTCGATGCTCCCGCCTGTTGCCTGACTGAACGCTCTACTTCGGAGCACTCGCAAATCTCGGCGTCACGCCGATCCCGCATGACCTAGACTTCCTGCGGAGGACTTGCCATTCGAAGCACACATTCTGCCTAACCATCGAGACGATGCCATGGCGTTCCCTTCTCGCCGCATCCACCAACCTTTCTCCCTGTCCGGCTTTATCTATCGCGTCGTCGATGCGCTCAGCGTCGCCGCGGGCCTTGCGCTCGCCACCTGGACCATTGCCCACCCGCCCAGCGACTATCTGCTGCCGGGACTCATGGCAATTCTGGTGCACTATCTGGTGGCCGAACTAGCCGGTCGCTACCGCGGCCTGCACGGTGTTTCCGGAGACCGAGCCGCCTACAGCATGCTCTCCGCCTGGTGCCTGTCGGTCGGTGCGATGGTTGGTCTCGGAATCGTCAGCGGCCACCTGGCCGACTACCCCCGGCTACTGGTCACCGTGTGGGCCCTTTCCACACCGATGTTCCTGATCCTGGCCCATGGCATCCTGAACCTCCTGCAGCGCTCGCTGTGGGTGCGCGGACTCAATACAAAGACCTGCGCGATCGTCGGCGTCACCGAACTGGGCATTCAACTCGGCCGCAATCTGGGCTCCGCCCCCGAATTGGGCCTCAAGCTCGCCGGCTATTATGACGACCGCCCGCCCGAGCGAAGCGGCGAACTGCCGCCGGGTCTCAAGCGGCGGATCGGCGATATCGAAGACCTGGTCGAGGACGCCCGGGCCGGCTTTGTCGACCGGATCTACATCACGTTCCCGATGCGGGCCGAAGATCGCATTCGTCAGGTGCTCAGCAAGCTGGCCGATACCACGGCGTCGGTGTACCTGGTTCCGGATTTCTTTGTGTTTCAGTTGCTCTACTCGCGGTGGACCGATATTGGCGGATTGCCGGCGGTCAGCGTCTTTGAGAACCCGCTCTACGGCGTCGATGGCGTCGCCAAACGGCTGTTCGATCTGGTCGTCGGCGGTCTCACACTGATCGTTTTTTCGCCCGTAATGCTGGCGATCGCCATCGCGATCAAGCTCACCAGCCGGGGGCCGGTCTTCTTTCGCCAGCGGCGTTACGGCCTCGACGGCCGCGAAATTCTGGTCTGGAAATTCCGCTCGATGACGGTCTGCGAAGATGGCCATCAGGTGGCGCAGGCTCAGCGCGGCGACAGCCGGGTGACGCCGCTGGGGGCGATTCTCCGCCGGACGTCGCTCGACGAACTGCCGCAGTTGTTTAATGTGGTGGGGGGCAGCATGTCGCTCGTCGGCCCCCGGCCGCATGCCGCGGCCCACAACGAGCAGTACCGCAAAATGATCGAAGGGTACATGCTCCGCCACAAGGTCAAACCGGGAATCACCGGCCTGGCCCAAGTCCGCGGCTGGCGCGGCGAGACCGACACGCTGGAAAAAATGCAGCGCCGCGTCGAATGCGACCACGAGTACATCCGCGACTGGTCGATCTGGCTGGATGTAAAAATCCTGTTCCGCACGATCCTGGTCGTGCTCCGTCGAGAAGGGGCGTACTAGTCGCGCGAGAGTCAATGCGCGCCCGTTCCTGCTCGTGCTCGTTCTCGAACTCCTAATCCCGGTCGTAATCGTAATCCTGCTCCTTCTCTTACTCCCTGCCGCCTCTAGGAGTCGCGAGCATGAGCAAGAGCACGAGGAGGACCAGGAAGAGGCTTATGATTAGGAGTAGGATCGGAGGACTATTCGACGTCGACCGAGCTTGTTCCCCTGAGAGACTGCGATGCCCGATTGTGTCCCCTTCCGGCTGTATGCAGGCGACAACATTGCCGAAATCGTCGCCATCATGATCGGCGAGATGCAGCGGCGCGGCGTGCAGGCGTCGGGAACGGCGGAGGCGGGCACATTCTCCATCCCCCTGCCGATTGGCGGCACGATTGCCGGCTCGTACAGCATGGCGGGCAAATCGCTCGCGGTCTCGATCGCCCAGCGGCCGGATGCGGTCTCCTGCGGCACGATCGAATCGAAGCTGCAGGACTTCATTCTGGATGCCAAGGCGGAGTTGAAGAATCGGCGCCGGGCTTCGGACGGATGAACGACGGCGTGGATCGATAGATTCGCCGGATGTCGCTCGCCTCAAGGCCGAAGCGATTCCGACAATTGTTTCGCCAGCT